>SXQI01000157.1 GCA_005793025.1 Verrucomicrobiales bacterium | reverse complement strand
GTGTCATCGCACTCTCCTGTGTTTGGCCCGGAGTTGAGTATTGATATGGGAGTTGGAGTGTCTAGGGATCGACCTATTCTGTCCGTCCCTTTTGGCTCAGCAAATAGGCCATCAAATGGTTAAAGTCTATTGGATTCATGACGTCCCCCATGTTATCGGGCATCAGGGATGTATCCGACTCACGACGAGATTGAATATCCTTTTTAGGAACGGGGATTTCTTTCCCAGCTCCATCGGCCAAGACCAAAATCTCTCCCTCTTCGCGGCGGGGTAAGCCCGTAACGACGTCCCCATCTTTTAGGACAAGTATATGCGTACGGAATGCCCGGTCCACGTTGCGATTTGGGTCCAACAAATCCTCACTTAATCGTTCCAATCCGCGATTACCAATTCCATCCAATTGAGGCCCCACTACGTTCCCCTGCCCTCCAATTTGGTGACACACTGCACAATTCATGGAAAAGACCTGAGCCCCGATCGAGGCTTGTCCCGGCTTGGAGACATATGAAGCCCGACGCATATCAATCAATCGCTGCACGGACTCACTGACAGGTTCAACTTTCTCGGTCATCTTGGCATACTGGGTTTCCAATTCGACAGACTTGATCGCTGTGATTTTATCCTTCACTGCTCGGTCTATTAACAGTCTTGGGGTTGATTGACCCGCTGCCACAATATTCAGCAGGAGGATGGCTCCTGAAGGCGAGCCTGCCAATGCCCTCGCCAATTGGAGTTGAAGCCGGTCAGGAGCAGTTCGAAAAGTCTCCTCAAGGACCTTGTTCAACTCAGCCTTATCCATCCGAGTGAACTGCTTTTCGATACGATTCTCTAGAGCCGCTCCCAAGGTCGAATCTCCTAAAACCTGAGCGAACGCTTGAAGGGTCTCATTGCCTTCAAATGTGGCCAGAGTCTGCGCGGCAACGCGCCGGCAATCGAGCGCGACCGGTGCTGTCAAAAGTTCGATCAATGCGGGTCTGAGTTCCTTCAGATTCAATTGTCGTGCAA
The DNA here is from genome assembly GCA_005793025.1 of Verrucomicrobiales bacterium. GTDB lineage: Bacteria > Verrucomicrobiota > Verrucomicrobiia > Limisphaerales > SXQI01 > SXQI01. The sequence goes on along the minus strand of SXQI01000157.1, from coordinate 1,535 downwards.
TCTCGGCCCCAGCTTTTTGCCGCGAGAAGGTTTCGCTTGGAGCCACCGTTGGGAATTGAACCATCGCTGGCTCAAACCGACCGATCGCCAACCACGCATAGGCCTCTCCAGTATCCCCATCAACCACCTCTAAAACAGCTTTTTTTCCGACATGGGGAGTAAGATTCCAGCTAATTTTCTGTGCGATATCGTTTCGTGGAGGAACCGCGCTCATCAACACTTCTTCGGAATCTACCGCCCTCAATCTGACCAGATTCTTGCGGGCAGCAGGTTTATCAGGAACGCCATCGTGACCTGCGAGATAGAAACTTAATAGAGGCGGAACGACGAATACTGGAGTGATGAGAACCCCAGTGAGCCTCTCTCCGCCTGGAGGTAGACTGCATAAAAACGTAGATGTTTTATCACCATCCGATGAGGAACATACCTGCAAACACCAAGGATCCTTCGAATCGGGTAGAGCAAGGATGGGATCATTCCGCCAACTGGTCTGTGCTACGTTGGTACCATTCAAAAACGTGCGGGCTAGATCGGTTCCCCAAAGTCTTGCACCACCGCTGAGATCTCCCCCGCGCTGGCTGATGGCCTCTTGGAGCCTCTTGAACAGGGTGAGTTGGAGGTCGAGATCCTTCCCTGCTTTCGTTCGAATGACTCCCACCAACCTCTCGAGTTCCGCATTGGGTAAGTAACGGGCAGCATGACTGAGGTAACGGGCGGTATTCTCCGGAGTTTCGGTGTAGTTTTGTACATGCTGCAAAAGCAATTGTGCAGCCTCGGGTTTGGGCACCGCAACCGCGACATCCGCTAGAGTTCGGCTCTGAATTTCTGTCCAAGGTTGGGTCGTGATTTCTGTCAAGTTCGTGCCATCGCGCATTTGATTTCTCAATGCCATTCGGACCCCATAGAGAAGATGCGTATCCGCTGAAGCAACACGTTGAACAAGGCGCACGAGTGGGCTGATGTTTTCTACCCTCGGGTGCAACCCTAAAGCTTCAGCTGCGGTCCGCTGAGTTAGTGGATCCGCATGTTCCAGTGCCGTGCGCACCGCATTTGCTTCGGCTCCAGACCAAGAGGATTTCTCTGCTAGGATACGAAGGCTGTGGACTCGAACACCCCTGTCCTTGGAGCCTAATGCCGGTAGGAGTAACGCCTCAGGCAATTGGGAAAACCGAAACAACGCCCAGAGTGCTTGAGTTTTTCGATAACCGTTCCCCTCAGGTTGAGAGAACACCTTTTTAAGTTCGGGAACCGCTGAGGGACCGACGCGATCCATCAACTCCTGCAGAGCCAGCATCCTGCGGGTGAGGTTCGCGCTCCCCATCTGCTCAATCAATTCTGTAACACCAGCTTTTGCCACGTCGAACACATGAGTCGATGGCTTTTTCCCATCCCCCTTGTAAACGACTCTCCAGATGCGGCCCCGGTCACGATCCCGTCCGGGGTGCAACAACGGGACTTCGTAGTGGCCAATAATGCGGTTGTAGAAATCAGCAATATAAAGAGCTCCATCCGGACCATACTGCATGTCCACAGGT
>SXQI01000156.1 GCA_005793025.1 Verrucomicrobiales bacterium | reverse complement strand
TGTTGACTGACGCGGCTTGGTGCGTTGGTTGGTTGCTTGTAGGGTGCCCGCCATTCCGATGGAACGCGGGCTTTTGATTTTTGTGGGCGGTTTGCTCCAATTTTGAGCGGTTTACTGGCCCTTAGTGTAAAAAGTTATCTATGCGACATACGATTTCCGTGTTGGTGGAAAACAAGTTCGGTGTGCTCACCCGCGTCGCGGGTCTATTTAGTGGCCGTGGCTACAACATTGACACACTGAACGTGGCTCCAACCTTGGAACCAAACACCTCACGCATGACCATCGTCACCCGTGGGGATGATGCAACCCTTGAGCAAATCGTAAAACAGCTCAATAAGTTGGTGGACGTCTTGAAAGTCGAAGATTTCCGTGAGAACCAATACGTGGATCGAGAGCTTGTTCTGGTAAAGGTGGGCGTTGATTCTGACTCCCGTGCAGAAATCATGCAAATTACTGACATCTTCCGAGGCAAAATCGTCGATGTGCAACCCAACAGTCTCACCATTGAAATCACTGGCGACGAAAGCAAGGTAGAGAAATTTTTGGAGCTAATGCGCACTTTTGGACTTCTCGACCTTACCCGGACTGGCAAGGTTGCCCTACCTCGAAGCTAATTTTAAACGGAACACGAACCTAATAATACAAGAACATGCCTGCAAAAGTTTACACCGATAAAGACGCTGATCTCAGCGTGCTGCAAAACAAAACCCTCGCCGTTCTCGGATTTGGATCCCAAGGCCATGCCCACGCATTAAACCTCAAGGAGAGTGGTCTGAACGTCATCATTGGTCTCTACGAAGGCAGCAAATCCATCGCTGTCGCGAAGGAAAAGGGTTTTGAGGTTTATCCCACCGCAGAAGCCGTTCGCCGCGCAGATGTCATCATGGTCGCTCTCCCTGACACCAAGCAGCCTGCCGCTTACGAAAAGGACATCGCTCCCAACCTCACCAAGGGCAAGACCCTTCTGTTCTCCCACGGTTTTTCTATCCATTTCAAAACCATCGTCCCTCCTGCAGATGTGGATATCATCCTCGTGGCCCCCAAGGGTCCGGGTCACATCGTCCGCCGTCAATTCACGGAAGGCAAAGGGGTCCCTGCATTGATCGCGATCTTCCAAAACCAGAGCCGAAAAGCCAAAAAAGTCGCGTTAGCTTGGGCCAAGGGCATCGGTGGCACCCGTGCAGGTGTCATCGAAACAACCTTCAAGGAGGAGACTGAGACCGATCTTTTTGGTGAACAAACAGTTCTTTGCGGCGGTGCCAGCGCGCTGGTCCAAGCCGGCTATGAAGTGCTGATCGAGGCAGGTTATCAACCTGAAATGGCCTACTTCGAGTGTTTACACGAACTGAAACTCATCGTCGATCTGATGAACGAGGCCGGTATCAGTGGCATGCGGTTCTCAATTTCCGAAACCGCTAAATGGGGCGACGTGAGCGTCGGACCCAAAATCATCGATGCCAGCGTGAAGAAACGCATGAAACAGGCTCTCAAGGACATCCAGAATGGCAAATTTGCCAAAGGTTGGGTGGCCGAATACAAGAGCGGCTACAAAAAATACAATCAGTTGCTCAAGAAAGGTGAGACCCACAACATTGAGAAAGTGGGATCCCGACTGCGTTCACTGATGCCATGGATGCAGAAGCGATCCATCAAAGGGTCACAAGCCTCCTACTAAACTGATCGAATTCTAAAACCTACAAAAGCACTGCCGAATCCGGCAGTGCTTTTTTTTGTTTAAAACTTTTTTCGCGGCAGCATGCGATTGGGTAGGTTTCTTACAACCTACCTTTTCTTGGGATTTGATTTGATCGCCCCACCATGGACTTGTGCGCTAACCCGCAATCTCAATCCGTTCAGTCGAATGAACCCCGTCGCGTCATCTTGGTTATAGGCTTTGGTTGGATCAGCTTCCATCGTGGCAATTTGCGGGTGATAAAGGCTTACAGGTGATTTTCGCCCCGCATTGATGATGTTGCCCTTGTAAAGTTTCACGCGCACGGTTCCAGTGACATCCTTCTGGCTCTCGGTCACCAAGGCTTGTAGCGCGAGACGTTCCGGAGCATACCAGTAACCGTAGTAAACCAACTCGGCATATTTCGGGATGAGACCGTCCCGGATGTGCATGACCTCCCGATCCATCGTGATGCTCTCCATCTGTCGGTGTGCGTAATGGAGGATCGCGCCGCCTGGAGTCTCATAAACACCTCTAGATTTCATCCCAACATAACGATTTTCAACGAGGTCCACGCGACCAACGCCATGCTTACCACCCAATTTGTTGAGCGTTTGCATGACCTTCAGCGGGCTCATCCTCTTGCCGTTGACGGCAACGCATAGCCCCTTTTCAAAATCCAGACTGACATACTCCGCCTTGTCCGGCGCATCCTCTGGTGAAACACTCAGCACATACATGGCCTTGTGCTCCGGTGCCGATGCATCCAGCCAAGGATCCTCAAGAATCCCCGCTTCAAACGAGATATGCAGAAGGTTTCGATCCATCGAGTAAGGTTTCTTTGCCGTGGCTTGCACGGGGATCTTCTTCTCCTCGCAATAGGCAATCATTTCCGCTCGACCGGGGAATTGGGTGCGGAATGATTCATCCCGCCACGGAGCAATTACCTCTAAATCCGGGGCGATCGCAGCAGTCGTTAACTCAAATCGCACCTGATCATTCCCCTTCCCTGTTGCACCGTGAGCCACGTAATGGGCACCTTCCGCTCGGGCGATTTCCACCATGCGTTTGGCGATCAGCGGACGAGCGATGCTAGTTCCGAGGAAATACTGGTTTTCATAGACAGCCCCAGCTTGGATCATGGGAAAAATGAAATCCCTCGCAAACTCCTCTTGGAGGTCATCGACATAGAGCTTGGATGCCCCCGTTTTCTTCGCTTTAGGGCCCAATCCTTTTAACTCTTCCTCCTGACCGACGTTCGCACAGAACGCGATCATTTCCGCGTTATACTTTTCTTTAATCCATGAGAGCAGCACCGAAGTGTCAAGCCCGCCAGAATACGCCAAAACAATTTTCATATCGTTCACCAAAAAGGAATACAGAACCGGAGATCACCGACACAATCGAAGTCGAAAAACGATCACTCCGTTTTATAGAAAATGAGCAATTGAGACGTCGTGTTTTCTGTAATAAACAACTCGTCCTCCTTGACCTTGCCGGTGAAGGTGAGTTTCGCACCGGTGCTATTGGGAAGTTCCAGTTTGAATTCCCCTAACGTTTCGGACTTTTTCCATTCCCCATCACCCGTGAGTTGGGCGATAGAAGGAGCAGGAGGCGGTTTCACAACAACCGTGGTAGGCGGAGGAGTTTGTTGCCTATTTCCACGAGCCAAGGGGCCGTAACGACTTGTCACCCGATTATCCTCCGGTTGCGTCACGGGCGGTGCCTGCACCACAACCGTCGTAGCCGCTCCAGCAGTTGCGCCCCCGGAGCTTTTTACGTGCGTTTTATTGTTGAGAGTCGCTAGCAGAGTAATGTTGGGCATCGTCTCAATCATTCTCCTGAGGTTCCCTAGCTCAACAGATTTGATATCTGGTTTGGACTTTCTCATATGTAAAAGAACCGCTTCTTTGTCCAGAGTCCAGAAGCCAATCAGTTGTTCTTCGGCATACTTTGGAGATTTGCCTGTCTCAAGGAAAGTTCGCAGGTCTTTGAGGTCCACGCCAATGATCTCGTTCAAAATCTCGGCATTTCCAAGAATCCCCTGAGTTCTTGGGTGTTCGATGATCGCGTTCACGCTCGCTTTGCCGAAGATCAAATCGTTGTATTCTTTGTCGGCTTCCATTTCTTGAAATTCGGCCCGTTGCCCGAGTGAAAGGAAATAGGGGTAATTCGATAACCGACCTTGCAACGCCGGGTTGTGATAGAGAAGCCCCAGAATATCCGCGCCTTGATAAAAGGCGGCCGGAGTTTTATCGAGAGGTGCGATCACACGGTCGAAACCGGTCTCACGCATATCTCGACGCGCTGAACTCATGAACGTGATCCACGCCGCGTTGGTTCCGCCCTCCGTGCTCACTTGAGCCGTCAGGTAACCACCGGCATAAATCAGCTTGGAGATGGCAAAAAAGATAACAACCCCTGTGATTAGTCCGACAGAAGCCCCCACATGCCGATCCATGCGTAGCCATTGTTGATTCGAGACATCGTCACGTTTGTATTTGAAAAACATCTGAACCTTGAACTGCAGTCCGAACCCGATCAAAAGGAAAACAAACAGAACGATTAGGTAGGCGACACCCGAAGGTAAAAGATAAATCCACAAAGGATTCTTAAGCCCCGCGTATTTTAACAACCCCGTCAACGCATAACCCAACGGGGTCGCGACGAG
>SXQI01000155.1 GCA_005793025.1 Verrucomicrobiales bacterium | reverse complement strand
GGGAATACGTTTCTTATTTGGCGGGCTGGAACTGTGGATGATTTTGAGTTTCGTTGGTCGTTCCGGATGGTAGGAGGGAATTCCGGCGTGCAATACCGCAGCAAAGACTTCGGAAACCATGTGGCTGGAGGTTACCAAGCCGATTTTGAAGCTGGCGACACCTATTCTGGGATTCTCTATGAAGAACGGGGACCTCGCGGCATCATGGCCGAACGCGGCCAAAAAGTCGTTTGGGGTAAGGATGGGAAAAAGACGGTTCTCGGATCAGTGGGGGATTCCAAAGCAATCCAAGCAGCGATTAAAAAGGAGGGCTGGAACGAATATCGAATCTTGGTTCAAGGCAACCATATCATCCACACGATCAATGGTTTGACCACTGTCGACGTCACTGATGAGGATCCAAAAAATCAGGTTTTTAGCGGTATTCTAGCACTCCAGTTGCATGCGGGCCCTCCCATGTTGGTCCAGTTTAAAGATCTCAAACTTAAGAGGCTGAAGCTGAGCGACAACCGCAAAAAAATCGTGCTCGTTGCGGGCAAAGCCAGCCATTCTCACGGAGAACATGAATTTAATGCCGGAGTTCAATTGCTGCATAAATGTTTGACCGGACAAAAGGGTGTATTGAGCACCTTCTACCTGAGCGGTTGGCCCTTGGACGTCACTGCGTTCGACAATGCTGATTCGATCCTTTTTTATGCCGATGGGGGTGGCGGACATCCAGCGATCCAAGGCGACCGACTTGCAACCCTCGATGCCCTTGCAGATAAAGGCGTGGGGATGTCGTTCGCTCATTATGGGGTGGAAGTCCCGAAGGAACGTGGAGGCAAAGAATTCTTGAAATGGGCAGGCGGTTACTTCGAGATGCATTGGTCGATCAACCCGCATTGGGAGGCTAGCATGACACTCCCCAATCATGCTGTAACACGTGGAGTCCGGCCGTTTGTGATCCGGGATGAGTGGTATTATAATATGCGTTTTCGTCCCGAGATGAAGGGAGTCAACCCGGTAGCGATCGCCATCGCACCAGATTCAACTCGCCAAGGGGCGGACAGCCCGCACGGGGGGAATAAATTTGTGCGAGACCAACGAGGAACCAACAGACCAGAGGTCTTAGGTTGGGTTTCAGAAGGTGCTAATCGTGGCTTCGGTTTCACGGGAGGGCATTTCCATAAAAATTGGGGGGATGATAATTTCCGCAAATTGGTGTTGAACGCTCTCGTGTGGACCGCACATGTGGAAGTGCCGGCTGAAGGGATCCTTTCGACCGTGACGGCCGAAGATCTTGCGAAAAACCTCGATCCTAAGAAATAATCCCCATTCCTAACGTCCCCTTTTCGTTTGTTATGTCATTCAAACCTAATCAAGTTGCCTTACCGTTGGTTTGTGCGGCTCTTGCTACCCTGTTCCCAATCATTAGCCGAGCTGCGCAGCACGGCCCAGAGGAGGCAGCGAAACAAATGAAAGCATTGGTGCCTGGGAAAGGGCTGGAAGCTTCGCTTTTCGCTCTCGAACCGATGGTTGTGAATCCAACCAATCTCGACATCGACGCCAAGGGACGTGTTTGGGTCACGGAAGGAGCAAATTACCGATTGTTCCAAAAATGGGGGAAACTTAGACCCGAAGGGGATCGAATTCTCATCTTGGCGGACACGGACGGGGATGGAACAGCGGATAAACAAACCGTGTTTTACCAAGGTCAGGATGTCAACGCGGCTCTAGGAATTTGCGTCCTCGACAACAAGGTCATTGTGTCTTGTTCTCCCAACGTGCTCGTGTTCACCGACGAGGATGGCGACGGAAAATCAGATAAGAAAGAGGTGCTCTTCACGGGAATCGCTGGGGCCGACCATGACCATGCGGTTCACGCCTTTGTTTTCGGGCCGGACGGCAAGTTGTATTTCAACTTCGGCAATGCGGGCAGGCAATTAAAGCGACCAGATGGTTCCCCCGTGAAAGACCGTTACGGACGGGAGATCAACGACGGTGGGCGACCTTACCGACAGGGAATGGTGTTCCGAAGCAATATCGATGGATCGGATGTCGAGGTTCTCGGACATAATTTCCGGAACAATGTTGAGGTGTGCGTGGATTCTTTCGGTGGCATGTGGCAGTCCGATAATGACGATGACGGCAACAAAGGAGTCCGGATCAATTACGTGATGGATTTCGGCAACTTCGGTTATACCGACGAAATGACTGGGGCTGGTTGGGGCCAAAAACGAACGAATTGGGAAACAGATATTCCCAATCGTCATTGGCATCTAAACGATCCGGGGGTTGTCCCAAACTTGTTGCAAACTGGGGGCGGTTCGCCAACTGGAATTGCTTTTTATGAAGGGAAGCTCCTCCCTGCCCCGTATCAAAATTCTATCATTCACTGTGACGCCGGACCCCGTGTGGTTAGAGCTTACCCTCCCAAGCCCGATGGAGCAGGTTACAAGGCTGAAATCATAGATGTCCTGACCAGCACCGACAATTGGTATCGGCCATCCGATGTTTGCACAGCCCCTGATGGATCCCTTTATATTACCGATTGGAACGATGCCGGCGTAGGAGGCCACAACATGGCAGACCATAAACTGGAAACCATGACTGGGCGCATATACCGAGTGGCCCCACAGGGAAGCGGCCCCTCGGCTAAGGTTCCTAAGTTAAATTTAAATTCTGCTGAAGGTTGCACCTCTGCACTGAAGTCACCCAACGGCGCAACTCGCTATCTGGCTTGGAAGAACTTGCACAACATGCAGGCCAAAGCGAAGAGCGAACTGGAAAAACTCTGGAAAAGTAATGATCAAGACCTGCGAGCTCGTGCTTGGAATCTTCTCGCCAGAATTAAAGGTTCCGAACAGCACTATGTCGATTTAGCAGTGGCGGATAAAAACGAAGCTATCCGAGCTCTCGCCTTGAGATACACCCGCGTTGAGAAACGCGACACTCTCGCTGTTGTCAAAAAACTGGTAAAAGATCCTTCAGCCCAAGTCCGGCGCGAGTGTGCTCTCTCGCTTCACCGCGACTCATCTCCGGAGGCGGCAACTCTCTGGGGCGCGCTTGCAAAACAATATGACGGCAAGGACCGTTGGAATCTAGAAGCCTTGGGGATCGGCGCAGACGGTCATGAAGACGCGTGCCTTGATGCTTATCTTGCTGCGGTCGGTGATTCTTGGAACAACGTCGCGGGTCGTGATATCATCTGGCGGTCCAGAAGCAAAAAGACTCCTGCGTTGCTGGTGAAGATCATCACTGACAAAAATACACCCGAAGCAGAGAAGCCCCGCTATTTTCGCTCCCTAGACTTTATCAAGGGCCCTGAAAAGGATGCCGCACTTGTCGAACTGCTGACAGCAGGAACGAAATAATCGATCAAGCCTCATCGAGTTTAGTAAACTGTTCCTCGATGAAAGTCGTGTTTTGGATACGGCTCAATCGTGCATAGACCCCATCGGCAACTAAGAGTTGATCATGGGTTCCGCGCTCTACGATTTCGCCATGGCGCATGACGAGGATCTGATCGGCATTACGGATCGTGCTCAAGCGATGAGCGATCACAAACGTGGTGCGATGGTGCATCAATCTTTCCAGGGCTTCTTGGATCAGTAGTTCGGTCTGATAATCCACGCTGGCAGTGGCTTCGTCCAATATCAGGATGGGGGCATCTTTCAACAAAGCACGCGCAATACTCACCCGTTGTTTTTCCCCCACGCTGAGTTTCACCCCGCGCTCTCCAACCTGCGAATCGTAACCCTCAGGTAGGCGGGTGATGAACTCATGACAATTCGCGGCTGTTGCGGCGAAAATAATCTCTGCTTCGGTCGCATTAAGTTTTCCATACAAGATGTTCTCACGAATCGTTCCGTTAAAAAGAAACGGCTCCTGACTGACCACACTGATTTGTTGACGCAGCGTTTCCAAGGGGACATGACTGATGGACTCCCCATCAATTCTGATAGATCCACTGGTTGGCTCGTAAAAAGCTGGAAGCAGGTTGACCAAAGAAGATTTCCCCGCACCCGTTGCCCCGACTAGCGCAACCACTTGACCCGGGGACGCGTGAAATGAAATGTTACGGAGGGTTCTCTGGTTCCCTTCATAAGCGAACCCGATATTCTCGTAACAAACCTCACCGCGCACTCTGTTCGGCCATTGATTCTTCTGCGCGACTCGACTGCCGCTTTCAGGGGCTGCGTCGAGAATGTCGAACACTCGTTCTCCTGCCGCACGAGCCGCTTGCAACATTTGATTCAGTCCGTGCAGTCTCCCTACAGGTTCATAGAACAGCCCCAGAAAAAGCAAAAAACTTATCAAACTACCGAATGTCATCTGCCCGTCCAAAACCTGATGGCCACCCATCCAAAGCACCGCTGCTAAACCCAACGAGCCGATGAAAGCCATCGACGGAGAATACCAAGCCCAAACCCGCATGATTGCCAGTGACCCTTCCCGTAGATCTCCTGCTCGTGCTGCAAAACGACCGTCCTCATGCACCTCGCGGGAAAACGCTTTCACTTGGCGAATTCCCTGCAGATTGTCGCCGAGCAATGCGTTCATGGCACTCCCGGCTTCCCGTTGCAGTCGATAACGTTCGTGCGCCGTGATCGTGTAATACAACGCCCCTGCCGCGAGGAATGGGAGGGGAACCATCGCAACAGCGGCCAATGCAGGATTGCTCAAGAAGAGAACGATCATTACTCCAATGATACTCAACACCACGACGGTTCCCTGCTCTGTTCCATCGATTAACACGCGTTCCACAGCATTGACATCATCACCGACTCTTCCCATCAAAGATCCTGCAGCACGTGCATCAAAAAAACCGACCGGTAGCCGTTGCAGCTTTGCGAAAATGTCGCATCGCATATCGAAAATTACATTCTGCTCAAACGTGTTATTGATCCGAATGCGAAGACTATTGAAGAGGTCTCGGGCCAAAAAAGCCCCAATCAATCCGAGCACGGCCCGCGTCAATAACTCAGGGTGTTTATCTCGGATTACATCGTCAATGACATGTTGGATTAACCAAGGGAATGCGAAAGTCGATGCCAAGCTCAGGACGGCACAGGCAATGGTTCCGACGGCCTGAAGGCGGTAAGGTCGCAGGTAGAAAGCCACCCGGGTAACCACCTCCCACGTCGAGCGCTTGGCTACAGAAAAGGGACGAGGTGGGAAAGGTGTTGGAGTGGGAGTAGGTGTCACCATAATAACCGGTGTGAATGCATTTCCAGCACACCATTGACCCGATTTACCGAGATCCTTGAATCAACGACGGCACGGGTCGGCCAAAGCTTGATTCGATCGAACTGGGTTCTGAAACTAGATTTGGAACATTTCTTTTTTTAACTCGATCCGGGTGTTCTTCATCGTTGCCTCGTGCGCTTTGATAACCAACATGGAGGCAGCAAATCCTTCTTTATAACCTGCACTGGGAGCTTTCTTATCCGCGATATTTTGGATAAATTCCTGCAAGGCATAATTGTGGGTGGTATCGCTGTCAGATGCGCCCTCGGCAGGTTTCTTCCCCTGAGCCAACAACTTAGTTGCGTTGGCAACCAGCGCAATCCCCGTCTCTTGAAAAAACTCTTCTTTCCGAGCGTAAACCTCCCAACCCAGCAGAGGCGAATCCACCTCTTTGAACATCCACGCTCGTTGCTCACGCATCATCACCGCAGCATCGGTGCCGTGGAAAACGTCATAGTTGGCATCAAACGAGTTGGCCAACGTGGCTTCGAAAGTATAGCGGCCACCACTAGGAAATTCGAACACTGCCGAAACCGTGTCTGGAATTTCTCGCCCATCCCGCCAATGCATGATCGAACCAAACCCTGTGACAGCCACCGGCAATGCATTGAAATACCACGAGGCGATATCGATTTGATGAATCCCCTGCTCACCCACCAAACCTGTGGTGGAACCTTTTTGCAATCGCCAGTTCAGTGCTGACTCGCGTTCAGGATTGGGGGAGCCTCGGCGCCAAGATTGTTTCTTGTGCCATTGGCCTCTACCCGAAGCCAGCTTCCCACAAGCTTCGGCACGGACAAATTTGAAAACGTGATGGTGTTGAGGATTGCCTCTATTTTGCAAACCAACCTGAAAAGTCAACTGAGGTGCATTCTTCGCGGCGAGAGCGATCACCCTAGCATCCTCCTCCGAGTGTGCCAACGGAGCCTCACAATAGACATGCTTTCCTGCTTGAAGTGCAGCGAGCACGATCTCTTTGTGCAGGTGCGTTGGGGTGGCGACAATCACGGCTTGAACCGATTTATTGTCCAGAACCTCTTTATAATCCTTATGCTTGGAAGCTTTGGGCGCGGTGTCACCCACTCGGCGAAGGGAGGCTTCATAATTATCGCAAACCGCCACAATGGGTGCATTGGGAAGACGGTTTAGCGTACCGATCAATTCTTTACCCCACGTACCTAATCCGATGACCCCGAAATTAACAGGAGGTGCCGGGGGTTTTTCTTTGAAATTAGGATCAGCCTTGGGAACTTCCAACGTTTTATCCTGAGCGGTGATTTCGATACCACCCATCATTGCCATAAACGCGGCGAGGGAACCGCCCTTCAAAAAGTCTCGGCGTTTGACAGCATTTTCGTTTGCAGATGGGTTCTCAGTTTTTTGCATGGACTCAAAGAATGATGGATGTTTCCTCCATTTTCAAGGAGGGAAACGCTTGTTTTCCGGTGTGCAAAATGGAACGTTATATTGTAGGTTTTGTTTTAGAACTTATGACGCGCCAGCAGGTCTTGGACCTTTATTTTATGGAAGCCCGGAGCAAGGTTCTTGACCTTGCTGCATTCTTAGATCGGGTGGATCGGGCTGAAGGCAAGGAAGATTTTCGCCTCAATGCGTTGCGGCACGCGATGTCACATTTGCAAGGTCGTCAACTCCGTCGTGCTGAGAAAGTTTTACTCTCCCTCAGCGATCCCAGTTCCCTACCGATTGAGCGGGCTCTGGGTCAAGGTGCCTGCGGAGCTTGGTCAGGGCCTACTCCCGATCGGCAACGAAAAAAAAAGTCCAAATCCCCGTAATTTTTCCATGCGCTACATCGAACCCCACGGACACATGGTGAGTCGCACCACCGATGACTATCACGACATGGCAACGGCTGGCTGTCAGGTGGTTTGCGAACCCGCTTTTTGGGCAGGGTTTGATCGGAATTCAGCCGCTGGATTCTATGATTATTTTTCGCAACTCACCGAACAAGAGCCCAAACGTGCTGCCCGTTACGGCATCCAACATTACAGTTGGATTTGCCTAAACCCCAAGGAATCGGAGAATCTAGAGTTAGCAGAGGAAGTCCTCTCGATCATCCCCGAGTTTTTGGCAAAACCCCGCGTGTTAGGAGTGGGAGAAATTGGTCTGAACAAGAACAGTCGGAACGAGCTCAAGGTTCTGGAAAAACATGTCGATATCGCCGCGAAACATGACCAACTGATCCTAGTTCACACGCCTCACTTGGAGGATAAATTGAAGGGAACTCGCCTTATTCTTGATCTACTTAGGAATGATTCGAGGATTAGTCCAGAGCGCGTTATTATTGATCATGTCGAAGAGCACACCGTCAAAATGGTGTTAAATCGTGGGTTCTGGGCAGGAATGACCTTATACCCAGAATCGAAATGCACCTCTGCGCGGGCTATTGATATTTTGGATCTTTTTGGGACGGACCGCATCTGGATGAATAGTGCGTGTGACTGGGGGCACAGCGTGCCTCTCGCGGTCCCGAGAACCGCGCTCGAGATGAAGAAGCGCGGATACTCGCGCGATGTGATCGACAAGATGATCTATCGAAATCCCATCGAATTCTTGAGTCAATGCCCGAAATTCAAGGTGCCTGAGGAATAGGCCTTCGGACCTCAGGAATCGTCCTTTCGTTTTCATGAAACTGAACCATGGATTGCATCTGGCCTATTGCACCAACATCCACCGAGGTGAAACTTGGGCGGAAACGTTCGAAACCCTGCGCGTCCACACCCTAGCGGTTCGCGATCGCGTCGCTCGGGACAAACCCTATGCGATCGGTCTCCGATTAGGAGAATCTGCCGCCCGCGAGTTGAGTGATCCAAACGTTCTCCTCACATTTCAGCGATGGCTTGATGTTCAAAATTGCTACGTTTTTACGATCAACGGTTTTC
>SXQI01000154.1 GCA_005793025.1 Verrucomicrobiales bacterium | reverse complement strand
CCGCTCAGAAATGCGCCAGAGCGAGCCAGCTTCCGAAATGGCTATTCCCGGTGAATGGGAGACCAGAACGCAGATCCGTCAGAACACCCTCTTTCTGAATCGTGGCGACGGCACCTACGCCGAGATCGCCGAATTGGCAGGCCTCGCAGCAACCGACTGGACGTGGTGTGTCTCGTTTCTGGATGTGGACCTCGATGGATACGAAGATTTGCTGGTTGCAAACGGTCACGGCTTCGACACCGAGGATAAGGACACGAGCAACAGCTTGAAAGCATCGGGCGCCAGACCGTCCTCCGGTTCCCGCACCAACCTATTAGCATATCCTCCCTTAATGACGTCGAATTTGGTGTTTAAAAACGGCGGGAGATTAGACTTTTCGGAGATGGGAATGAAATGGGGGTTCGACTCGAAACAAGTTTCGCACGGGATGAGCTTCGCTGATCTTGAGGGGGATGGTGATTTGGACGTGGTGGTGTCTTGTCTGAATGCACCGCCGTTGATCTACCGAAATGAAAGTGATGCTCCCCGGATAGCCGTTCGGCTGAAAGGTCTGCCTCCCAATGTGGATGGGATCGGTGCCCGCATTATGTTGACCATTGGATCCAAGGCGCAGATCCAAGAAATGGCAGGAGGAGGGCGTTATCTATCCAGTGATTCGCCGGAACGGGTTTTCTCTGCGGCACCGACGTGGATGCGGGTAGGGGATCCCCTCGGTCGGTTGGAAGTGCGTTGGCCCAATGGTAAAGTCAGCATCATAGAAAAGGTCGAACCCAATACTCGTTATGAGGTTGATGAGGCTGGATCCCGGACTGCCAATGTTGTCGCCAAACCATCACCTCCACCGATTTTTACCGAGATGAGCACCTCGCTCCGGCTGGTAGTGGAGGATGTTTTGTTTGATGATTTTGCAAGGCAACCGTTGCTGCCTCGACGGTTGAGTACAAGCAACCCGCCGTTACTCTGGCTTCCAAATACAGGTCGCAAGGGCGGTGAACTCTGGGTCGGAGGAGGGCAGGGTGGAAAGATCAACCGCCTCGTGACCGATGGCTTGGTCTGGAGTATTGCAGAGGTCACAAAGGTTGAAACCGAAACCACTGCGATCGCTGAGGTAATTTGGGATGGAAGCCCGCATGTTTTAGTCGGTAGCTCAGGTTATCGAATGCCGGATTTGGTGGGTGTCAATCTGAGCATGTTCCAAAGAGAAGGAACTCGCCCCGTTCCATTTTCAAACATCGTTGCTACAAACCTTACCTGCTTGGTTTCTGGAGATTTTGGGCTATTCATCGGCGAGGGCAGCGTGCCCGGTGCGTATCCAAAGGCACTCAGTTCTCGATTGATTTCGCCTCTGTCAAATTCCAAGCCAACGCCCGTTGCAATCAGTGAGGTGGTGAATGGAGGGGTAGCGGCGGATATCGATGGTGATGGGAAACAGGATTTGGTTCTCGCGACGGAATGGGGACCTGTCCGCGTTTTTCTCAATCGTGAAGGCCAACTCAAAGATGCCACGGAATCTTACGGTCTTGGAGGCTACAAAGGCTGGTGGAACGCGGTGATTGCGAATGATTTTAATGGAGATGGAAAGTTCGATTTAGTGGCTTCGAATTGGGGTTCAAATACTCGTTGGCAAAGTCGCCGTGCCAAGAGCCTGCGACTCTATGCGGGGGATTTTGACTCGGACGGTGTCACTGAATGTGTCGAGGCGTTTTTTGATCCCGAAATGCAGAGCTTTGTTCCGGAACATGGATTAGGCGTCTTGCAACAAAGTTGGCCTCAGATCGGACAGCAGTTCCCAACCTATCAATCGTTAGCTCAGGCGGGGATCGATCAAATCCTCGGGTCCCACATGACCACCGCGTTGATGGTGGAAGCCAATTGGCTGGAGACCACCCTTTTTATAAACCGTGGGGATCATTTTGAACCCCGAATTCTCCCGCTAGAGGCTCAGTTTGCGCCGGTGTTTGGAATGGACTCCGCTGACTTCGATGGCGACGGGAATTTGGATCTCGCGCTAGCGCAGAATCACAGTGGAGCACGTACTACGGCACCGAAGATGCAAGCAGGACGTGGGTTAATTCTTTTAGGGGACGGCAAGGGAGGATTCAATCCACGAAGTTCGGACCAGTCGGGGGTGAAGGTCGATGGCGATGGCCGGGCTTGTGTCGCCGCTGACTTCGACGGGGATGGCCGTCCTGACCTCGCCATGAGTCAGTGGAATGGTGAAGTGAAGTTGTTTAAAAATACGGGTGGCCTACTGCAAAAAAAGTAGGGGTCTTCCAAAACACTTAAGGCCTCTGTGCTGGGGTCGGTGGAGGTAAAGGAAGGGTTTCGCCAGTCTGTTTTCGAGCGGGTTGATACTGACCAGTGCCTAGGTTTCGGAGCGGGTCTTTGGACTGTTCCAGCTTGATCGATCGATAAACAAAAATGATCGTTGCGACGGCAATTCCTGCGACGAGTAAGGGGAGGACTACTTTCCAGTTCAACTTGGAAAGTTGGAGCATGATCAAATCCAACAAACCTCGCGGTTCCCCTGTTAGCCGTGGGTTTTCTCGAAATTTCTCGAGTTTTGATAATTCTTCGTCCAGCGTTGCCAACACCAACGGGGCATCCATTTTTAATACTCCGGCGCAGCTTCGCACAAAGCCTCGGATGTAAACCGGTGCTGAAAAGACATGATAGTTGCCTTCCTCCAATGCGCGGATGTGGTCGGTCCGTATCTTGGTGACATCGGCCAGTTGGTGCACGGTGAAGCCTTGTTGTTCACGAGCTGAGTGCAACTGTTCGGCGACCGTAGGCATGGCAAGATATTGCCGGGCTTACCGCTGATTGACAAACCGATTTTCCCTTGGGAGTCTGCGTGGAGATTAATCCTGCGGGGGTTTCCCCACATCCAAATCGATGAGGATATCCCTTGGTTCCGCGCCTTTGTTCGGGCCCACAATACCGCGATCCTCCAACTCGTCCATGATCCTTGCCGCCCTGCCATACCCCAACCGCAGACGCCGCTGCAACAAGGAGACGCTGGCTTTACCTTCGCTGCGAATGACCTCGATGCATTGATTGATCAACTCATCATCCTCACCCCCACCATTATCCCCGTCGTAGCTGCTCGATCCATTCGAAGGCTTGGACAATTGCTGAGTGATCTCGACTTCGTAACTGGGTTTCGCTTGTTTCCCGATGAAATCAACGAGGGATTGAACCTCGGAGTCGGTGATCAATACGCCTTGGACACGGGTTAACTTCGCGGATCCGGGAGCCAGATAAAGCATGTCCCCTTTCCCAAGGAGTTTGTCCGCGCCCATCGCATCAAGAATTGTGCGGGAGTCCACTTTAGCGGCGACTTGGAATGCGATGCGTG
>SXQI01000153.1 GCA_005793025.1 Verrucomicrobiales bacterium | reverse complement strand
CGGGAGATTTCCACAACTTGGTTGACCAAAAATCAAAAAAGCCGTCACCAAGATTTGTGTAGTGCAAATCTCAGCGTTTACCGGTAGAACTCCTGCACACCTATGAAAGCAAAACAGTCCGAACGCACTGTCGGTCAGCCCGGAATTGTTTCTCGGCGGCAATTTTCAAAATTATTAGCATCCACCACGTTGGGTGCCCTCTCGGCCCCCGTTTTTTTGAGAGGTCAAAACTTAAACAGCAAACTCAACGTCGCCGTCATTGGAGTGGGTGGACGAGGTGCTGGTAATTTGGCTGAAGTGGGGAAGAGTGAAAACATTGTCGCCATTTGCGACGTCTCGGATAACTCGCTAGATGGGGCACAAAAACGGTATCCCCAAGCCCGACGGTTCAAGGATTTTCGTAAACTCTACGAAATCGAAAAACAATTCGACGCAGTCGTAGTGAGCACCTGTGAACATACTCATGCCTTTGCCACATTGCCCGCGCTCAAACTCCGCAAGCATGTCTATTGTGAGAAACCTCTGACTTATAACATCTGGGAAGCGCGACAAATACGAGAAGCAGCGGCTCAAGCAAAAGTCTCCACCCAGATGGGAACCCAAATCCACGCAGGAGATAATTACCGGCGTGTCGTCGAGTTAGTCCAAGCGGGCGCAATCGGGCCTGTGCGCGAAGTCCATGTTTGGGTCGGTCGAGCTTGGGGGTGGCAATCAGAAGAGGCAGCTAAGAAAAACAACGACATCGTAAACGTTCGAGAGCGGCCAAGCGGTTCTTCCCCAGTTCCAAATGGTCTGGATTGGGATCTCTGGCTCGGCCCAGCCCCATTCCGACCGTTTCACGATGTCTATTTTCCTGGCCCCAAATGGTATCGATGGTGGGACTTTGGCAATGGTACTATGAGCGATTTAGGTTCCCATTGGAATGACCTGCCGTTCTGGGCATTAAAACTTCAGGTTCCTAAATCCATCGAGGCGGGCGGGGGAATCGCTCATCCTGAAATCGCCCCGGCCTCTATGTTTGCAACCTACGAATACGGTTCACGCGGAGATCTACCTCCCGTGCGTCTCACATGGCACCAAGGAGAGAACAAGCCAGATATCTGGAAGGCGCGTGGTATCCCGCAGTGGGATAGCGGCGTTTTATTCATCGGCAACCAAGGTCGCATGCTGCTTGCCGATTACGATAAGCACGTTCTCTTACCCGAGGCGACCTTTGCCGATTTCAAGCGACCTGCACCCTCCATACCAAAATCCTTAGGCCACCACGAGGAATGGATTCACGGTTGCAAGACAGGTGCCCCCACCACCTGCAATTTCGATTATGCAGGCTACTTGACTGAGGCGAACCACTTAGGAAACGTCGCCTTTCGTGTTGGTAAAAAACTAGAATGGGATTCCGCAAACCTGCGAGTCACCAATGCTCCGGAAGCAGCAAAATTCATTCGACGTGAGTACCGTGCAGGTTGGTTGTTGATTTGACCCTCTCATCCTCGACTAAAAACAAAAACGGCTGGAACCTTTCGATTCCAGCCGTGCGAAAAAGGGTAGGGTGGGATTAACCGGCGATGAGTTCTTCCTCGATCGGTTCGCTTGCTTCCTCAAGGGGGATCTCATCCACGAGCGGGTTGAGCGTGACCTTACGGTGACGATCGTAACCCGTCCCTGCAGGGATGATATGACCCATAATGACATTCTCCTTGAACCCTCGGAGGCTGTCGACTT
The DNA here is from genome assembly GCA_005793025.1 of Verrucomicrobiales bacterium. GTDB lineage: Bacteria > Verrucomicrobiota > Verrucomicrobiia > Limisphaerales > SXQI01 > SXQI01. The sequence continues at coordinate 2,433 of SXQI01000153.1, read as the reverse complement.
TACCCAAAGTCGCTGCCTCGGTGAGCACACGGGTTGTGTCTTGGAATGACGCGGCACTCAGGAAGCTCTCTGTTTCCAGCGAGGCCTTCGTGATACCCAGCAACACTGGAGAAGCTTCGGCAGGTTTTCCACCCATCTGCTCAACCCGCGTGTTTTCGGTCTCGAACACGATCTTATCAATCTGTTCACCCCAGAGGAACTGAGTATCTCCAGGTTCCGTGATGCGAACCTTGCGCAGCATCTGTCGAACAATGATCTCGATATGCTTGTCGTTAATCGTGACACCTTGCAAGCGATAGACCTCTTGGACTTCGTTGACCAGATGTTCCTGTAATTCTTGGGGTCCGCAGACATCCAGAATCTCGTGCGGAACCACAGGACCTTCGGTCAATTGTTGTCCTTTGCGGACGAAATCACCTTTGAACACAATGACATGTTTGCCGATTGGGATCAGGTGCTCTTCTTCCTCATTGGTTGCTGTATCCTTGATAACGACCGTGCGTTTACCGCGAACACTGGGTCCGAAATCGACGATTCCATCGATCCTAGAAATCTCGGAAGCATCTTTCGGACGGCGGGCTTCGAACAATTCAGCAACACGTGGCAAACCACCAGTAATGTCCTTCGTCTTCGAAGTTTTTCGTGGAGTCTTCGCCATCAATGTTCCGGCCACAATTCGGTCTCCTTCGCCCACAACAATGTGTGCTCCAGATGGGATTGGGTAGTTCGCCAGAGGTTCACCCTTATCATCACAGATAATAATCTGCGGATGGAGGTCTTCCTTGTGCTCGATAATAACCATTGCTTCTTGGCTTGTGGCTTCATCGGTTTCCTGACGCATCGTCACCCCTTGGATGATATCTTGGAATTTCACCAAACCGGCTTTTTCCGAAAGGATCGGGACATTGTATGGATCCCACTGCACGAAGGTCTCACCCTTCTTGACAGTTGCGCCATTTTGCACCGCGATGACTGACCCGATCACGATGTTGTGAGTTTCCAATTCGCGATCGTCCGGCCCAAAGATTGAGATCGAACCGTTCTTATTCAAAACGATGTTATTACCATCTTCGAGTTGCACCAAACGCAGATCATTATAACGGATCACACCGTCGTGCTTAGACTTGATTTGCGGTTGTTTGAAGACCTGCGAGGCCGTTCCACCGATGTGGAATGTACGCATGGTCAACTGCGTTCCCGGTTCGCCGATGGATTGTGCGGCGACGATGCCGACAGCCTCACCCAGCTTCACTGCTCGTCCAGTTGCAAGGTTGCGACCGTAACATGCGATACAAATACCCTGCTTGCTCTCGCAAGTCAGCACGGAGCGAATCTTGACCCGTTCAACGCCTGATAGCTCGATTTGCTTACCCTTAACCTCATCGATCTCGTTATTTGCGAGAACAATTTTGGTTTTCGGGCTGGAAGGATCGATCACGTCATCGGAACTGTAGCGTCCGACCAAGCGTTCGCTCAGTTTGACAACTTCGTCCTCACCTTCGTAGATCGCCTGAACCCAAATACCATTCGTCGTGCCACAATCCGCCTCGCGGATAATGACGTCCTGCGCCACGTCAACCAGCTTACGGGTCATATAACCCGAATCGGCGGTTTTGAGGGCTGTATCAGCCAAACCTTTTCGAGCACCGTGAGTACTAATGAAATACTCCAAAACAGATAACCCCTCACGGAAACTAGCCGTAATAGGACGCTCGATGATTTCGCCCGATGGTTTCGCCATCAGTCCTCGCATACCTGCCAGCTGACGCACCTGATTCCTATTTCCTCGTGCACCTGAATCCACCATCAAGTACACAGGATTAAAGTCCTTACGACCTTCGTTGTGCTCAAGTGTCCGGTACATAGCGGACGAAATTTCTTCCGTCGCTTGGGTCCAAATATCAACGATCTTGTTGTAACGCTCTCCGTCAGTAATGGCACCCATTCTGTACTGCTTTTCAACCTGACCCACTGAACCACGGGCCTTCTCAATCACAGCAGGCTTTTCCTCAGGAATGATCATGTCATTGATACCAATCGACACACCGGCACGAGTGGCAGACTTGAAGCCGAGATCCTTCAGCTTGTCCAAGCAGATAACCGTAGCTGCGTGACCACACCTCTCGTAGCAACGAAGAATGATCTCACCCAACTGCTTTTTCCCGGCGGGCTTGTTAATGAAACCCAGCTCCTTAGGCCAGATACTGTTGAACTCCACACGACCAGGGGTGGTTTCGATAAACTTTTTCGTCGAATCACCGAAGGTAGTCTCAATTCCAAAATCAGGATTTTTAAACAAAATCCAGTCGTGGGTTTTGATGCTCTTTTCGCTGATCGCGAAGTCCACCTCGTCAGCAGTCGAGAACGCGGTCAAACGCTTCTTGGCTTTGTCGCCCTTTTCCACCGTTCGCAAAGGATTCTGTGAAATATAGT
>SXQI01000152.1 GCA_005793025.1 Verrucomicrobiales bacterium | reverse complement strand
TATTGAACAGCTTGTGTCTGATCCGGACAAAGCGACGAAACAATTGAAACTGCTCTACATTTCCTGCGGCAACAAAGACGGGTTGATTCGCGTTAGTCAAGGAGTTCACGCCTATCTCAAAGAGAAGAATGTGCCCCACATTTGGCATGTGGATGACGACGCTCACGATTTTCAACATTGGAAGAAAGGTCTCTACAACTTCTCCCAACTTATTTTTAAACCAACCGCCAAATAGCTTCGTGCAGACGCAGCCTGACCTTGGTTTTTACTTCTCGATTCTTACCTCATGAATGAAAGAAAGCTGGTTTGTAGGGTCTTTGCGGGAGCATTGATCGCCATCAACGTGCTCTCGGCCTGCGCAGCAGATCAGCCGTTACACGTTCTTTACCTTGGGAGTTCCAACTCGGGTGAACGATCCGCCGGACCAGCGTCGCGCACAAATTATGTGTATCTGCCGGGACAGACACTCGCTACAGAAGCGATCTACTTCGATCACCGATCCGAGTTTGCCGATATCACTGGGAACTTATTGAGGCATTACGACGCGGTAGTGCAGGCGGCACCGGACACGGAAATAGGCGAACAACAACGGAAACATTTCGGGGATTTCAAGAATTTTGGCAAACCGCTTATCAAGTTCACCGATGGCGTTAGGCCAACGGACAGCGTGTTGCGCGAGGCTGTGTTAAACGGTGTGGATAAAAAAACTAAGGCCGCTTGGGAAGGATTTCTTCGCTCACGCGCACCCCTGCAACGTCAGTCTGGAGAAGTCCCCAATTATGAACGCCGGCCAGAACCAGTCCAGTTCCAGCTTCCGCTCGAACCGAAGGAGAGCATCAAATACACACAGGTTCCGGCGGATTTTGAGTTACAGCTTTTTGTCGCTGAACCGGACGTCGTGAAGCCAATTTACATGGCTTGGGATGAGCGCGGGCGCGCTTGGGTGGTTGAAACGCGGGATTATCCACACGGCCTCCTTCCCGAAGGAGAACCCGGCCATGATTCGATCAAGATTTGCGAGGACACCAATGGCGACGGCAAAGCAGATAAGTTTACGGTGTTTGCAGATAAACTGAATCTGGCGACTTCTCTGGTTTTCGTTAACGGCGGGATCATGGTCTCGGAGGCGCGCCACATGCTGTTCCTCAAGGACACGGATGGCGATGACAAGGCGGACGTTCGCGAGGCAATTCTACCGGGGTGGGGAACCGGCGACACGCACGCGACGCAAAGCAATCTCACACGGGGTTTCGACAACTGGCTCTACGGTTCGGTGGGTTACTCAAACTTTCGCGGAAACGTCGGGGGTAAGGACCTTCAGTTTGGCCAAGGCGTTTTCCGTTTCAAAGCGGATGGTTCTGCTCTGCAATTCCTTCATCAATTCAATAACAACACGTGGGGGTTTGGGCAGAATTCTGAGGGCGACATTTTTGGCTCCACTGCGAATGGCCACCCGACCTTTTATGGTTACCTGCCTGCGTATATTTTGAACCCGACCCAACCCAACAATGGTCGTCGAGGAGGCAATGTTGGAGGGGGTGGATTTCGTCCTGGTTATCGACTTGGGGGGGACAACGCGCCCGATCCCGTTGCTGCCAACGTTCGCCGATTACCTTCTGCCAAATCTCTGGCTCCAGGCTTGCGAATGCATCCCAACACGCCGAATGTGCGCATGGTTGATAACTTCGGCGGCTACACTGCTGCCGCTGGCCATGCGTTCATGATCAGCGATGAGCTGCCGTCGCGCCTGCAAGGAAAAGCGTTGGTGACGGAACCCACTGCCAAGCTCATCGGCATCATGGACATTGAACGTGACGGAGGCGGATACAAAGCCAATGATGGTTTTAATCTGCTCGCCAGCAGCGATGAATGGATGTCACCCATCTTTGCTGATGTTGGACCTGATGGTGCCATATGGGTGATCGATTTCTACAGCTTCGTCATTCAGCACAATCCCACACCGAACGTCCAATCCGCAGGAATCGAGGCCAAAACGGGGAGCGGCGGGGCTTACACGACGGGGAACAATTTGCGCGACAAAAATCATGGTCGCATTTACCGCATTGTCTGGAAAGACGGTCCAAGGAGTTCGATCAAGTCTTTGGCAAATGCGAGGACTCCGGAGATTGTTCAGGCACTCGATAGTGGCAACCAGTTCTGGAGCCTTACGGCTCAGCGTCTGATCACGGATGGCAAGAAAAGCGATGCAGTCCCCGCGCTGAAAAAGCGCGTTGCCTCCAGCCTAGGTGGCAAAGGAGCCATCCATGCCCTTTGGAGTCTGGAAGGACTCGGGGCACTCGACAAGCAGACGCATCAGAATGCACTGATCGGGAGAGACCCAGCCCTCCGCCGCAATGCGATTCGTGCTCTGCCCATCACAGACGCAGGTCGTCAGTTGTTTTTCAGCAGCTCCGTGGTTCAGGATCCAGATCTGCTAACACGGGAGGCTGCGTTTGTTAAACTCGCTGAATTTCCCACAATCCCAGAAATCCAGACCGTCGTTACGAAACTGCCCCAAATTCCAGCTAATAACAGCGACGCGTTTCTCAACGACGCGCTCACATTGCTTGGGCGCATCCACAAAGTTTCTGGTGTCGGCGAAAACGAAGTCAAAATCGCGGCGGGCGATTCTAAACGCGGTGAGGAACTTTTCTTCAACAGCCCCACCGCAGCCTGCGCCTCCTGCCATACCGTTAATGGCAATGGAGGAGCTATCGGCCCGATCCTTGATGGGGTTGCGATCCGTGCCACGAAGGATTATATCCTCGAGAGTTTGATGGATCCGAATGCCAAATTTGCTAAAGGATTTGAAAACCTCACTATCTCTCCCATGCCCCCCGTTGGCGTCCTGTTGAAGGAGCAGGAACTTGCGGATATTGTCGCGTTTCTCGCCACGCTTAAAACACCGCCAAAAGATGGCGTAACTGTTCCGGTTCAAAAACCAAATCAATTTGAGTAACGCGGCTTGTATGCACACGTTTTTTGCCACCCTGTTGTCGATATCGGTATCGAGCATATTTTTCACCACCGTCCGGGCAGATGAACCTCTGAAGCCAGACGCTAATGGTTACATCCGCCATTGGCTCATGCTGGCCCCAATCGCTTTGCCCGAGAATCGCGCGGGTGGGGATTTGATTCTTGAAGAGCAGATTAAGAACGAAGCGTCACTTCAACCCAAGGCTAACGACAAAGTCACCATCAGAGGGAAGGAACACAATTGGAAGCCGATCGTCGCCTCAACAAATCACTTTGATTTTAACGTCATTCTAAATTCGGTGAATGACCACGCAGTGGGTTACATGGCCACTTACATTGAATCCGCAGTGGAGTTGAAGGATGTAATCATTGCGGTGGGAAGCAATGACGAGGGGCGAATTTATTTCAATGGCATTGATATCTACGCGTTCACCGAAGCGCGTCCGCTCGAACTCGACGCAGACAAAGGAAAGGTCACGTTAAAGAAAGGCTTGAACGTGATCATTTTCAAAATCTTCAACGAACAGAATAGCTGGCAAGGTGCCATGCGATTCCTCGATAAATCCGGCGTTCCGCTGACCAATCTTACAGTAAAACTCTCACCTTGAATTCAATCGCTACCCGCGATTGTCTTCGGGACAATGAGTTAGGCGGGAATTTCTGACTTAACGAAAAAAGTTCGATTGTCATTCCACGGACGAAATTACTCCGTCGTTGCGTCCGAAAAGGGTTTGGAGCGTCGTCAGATCATGCCTCGAAGTAAACTGCTGAAAAGTCTCTCCAGCCTGCCGGTGCTGAAGGTAACCTTTCACAATCATCACCAAGATCTCCTTAATCTGTCCGAATGTAAGGCTGCTAAACAATTGACGGCCGATGGCTTTATTGCGATCAAAGCCCCCTCCCACAAAAACGTGATAACCGTCAACGGATTCTCCTGAAACTTTAACCTTTGTTCCAAGGAGTCCGATATCTCCCATGTAGTGCTGGGCACACGAATTCGGACATCCGGTCAGGTGAATATTGATGGGCTGATCAAGTTCACACTGTGTTTCAATGTAGGTTGCTAATTCAATAGCGTGACCCTTGGTATCCGAAGCTGCGAACTTACAGTAGGAGTTCCCAGTGCATGCCACGATACCGCTGCGGAGATTGGATTGCTTCCAACGGAGTCCTATTTTCACTAACGCCACCTTCAGAGTTTCCAGCATTGCATCGGGAACATTGGGAATCACAAGATTCTGCCAGACCGTAAGCCGGATCTCACCGGAACCGTATTGATCGACGAGATCCGCCAATTGCAACATCTGTTGAGGAGTGATGTGTCCCACCGGAATCGCAACTCCGATATAATTCAATCCAGATTGTTTCTGTGGATACACTCCCACATGCGAATGAGCTACCGAAGGAACTTGGGAAGTTTCTTGAAGAATCCCTAGACCCGTTTCGGTTAAAGGCGATCGGATCAACGTGTAGCTCAGTAGTTTTTCCGTTTCGGACAAATACTTCTCCAGCGACCAAGTTTCCAGAAGGTGTTTGAGTCTTGCTTTTTTCCGATCTCCACGCTCGCCGTGTTTGATGTAAACACGGAGCAATTCGCTGGTGACGCGGACGACTTCCTCCGGCGTTACCAAAACACCCAGATCGCTCGCGAACGCTTTATGACCAGTCGCTCCACCGAGTTTAACCCGGAAGTAAATTCCAGGTGGTAGGCTAGTTGATGGCGCGAGAACTCGGACTGCACTGAGGCCAATATCGTTCGTGTTCTCAACCGTCCCAATCAATCCTCCCCCATCGAACGCGATGTTGAACTTCCTTGGCAAATCATAAAACTCTCGCGTGTTTAGAATGACTTGGGCCATTTGTCGGCAGAACGGTAACGTGTCTATGAGTTCGTAGGGATCTACCCCTGCAGTAGGGTTGGCGGTGATATTCCTAACATTATCCGCTCCTGCTCCCTTCGTGTGTAAACCCACCGATTGAACTCTACGCAAAAACTCAGGGGTATTTCTTGGCTCAATCAGCCGAATCTGGAAATTAGCTCGGGTCGTGATTTGCACATATCCGGTCGTAAGTTCTTCAGCCACGTTGGCAAGTTCTCGAAGTTGAAACGTTTTTATTGAGCCTCGCATAATAAAGTGTCATTCCGGCCACAATGTAGCCTGCTTGTAACAGGCGATAATTATGGATGGACGACGACGCATCCGACGGAGTGCTGCTGTTGCTGCAAGGCTTAGCTCCCATGCCTGAGTAGCG
>SXQI01000151.1 GCA_005793025.1 Verrucomicrobiales bacterium | reverse complement strand
GACATCACTCCATTTTGGCTTCCAAGCCACACCATCAGCTCAAACCTCTGATTCTATTCTCCAATCTCCCAAAATGAACCATTCCGGTTTTGAAAACAACAAAGCTTGAATTTGTCCGGTTTTGAAAACAACACGACACTGTAGCATTATTTGCTTGGTTGGAGCGTTTGTGCGTGGCTAACTCACTTCTGGAAAAATGAAAACCAGTCCGAACAAGCGTCTTGATCCTAGGAGACTTTCACAGCGAATCGCTGCGACCGTCGCTGCTGCTCCGGTGAGGGACATTCATACCCACCTTTACGATCCTGCATTCGGAAAACTCCTTTTGTGGGGAATCGACGACCTCCTCACATACCATTATTTAGTAGCGGAAGCTTTTCGACAGCTTGATTTGCCCTACGAAAATTTTTGGGAATTGGAAAAATCCCAACAAGCGGAATTGGTTTGGCGATCCTTGTTTTTGGGTCGCGCACCCATCTCGGAAGCCGCGCGAGGGGTGATCACGACTCTCAACCGGTTGGGGCTCGATGCCCGTCAGGGGGATCTTCCAAGCATTCGGCGATGGTTCAAAGATTGGAAGCCTGCAGATTACGTTGACCATTGTCTCAATTTGGCAAATGTGCAATCGGTTTGCATGACAAATTCCCCTTTCGATGCTGATGAGCGAAAAATCTGGGAAACCGGTTTTCACCGCCACCCTAGATTTGAAAGCGGGCTACGCCTTGATCCCCTTCTGTTGAGCTGGAAGTCGTCATTCCGCGAGATTCAAAGTTCGGGCTACAAGGTTAAATCGACTTTAACGAAGGAAACAATTCTCGAACTCAGAAGGTTTTTGCGCGACTGGACCACGAGGATTAATCCGAATTATGCGATGGTTTCGTTGCCACCGTCATTCTGTTATCCAACGGATTCGATCACGAGCCAGTTGCTTGAGAAGGTCGTTCTACCTCATTGCTCCGAGTTCGGGTTGCCATTCGCGATGATGGTTGGTGTGCGAAGAGCTGTTAATCCAGAACTAGGATTGGCAGGAGATGGTCTCGGTTTAAGCAACCTGCGTGGACTTGAAAACTTGTGTCAGCAGTATCCTGATCAAAAATTTCTAGTGACTCTTCTTGCTCGTGAAAACCAGCATGAACTTTGCGTGTTGGCGAGAAAGTTCAGAAATCTGCATTTGTTTGGTTGCTGGTGGTTCACCAATATCCCAAGCATTATCCAGGAGATGACCACAATGCGCCTAGAATTACTGGGATTCAGTTTTACTGCTCAACATTCGGATGCACGGGTGGTAGATCAATTAATCTATAAGTGGGATCACTCTCGTGAAGTGATCACCAACGTTTTGCAACAAAGTTATTGCCGCTTAGCTTCCTCAGGTTGGGAACCTTCTGATGACGAACTCAAACGGGATGTGGGCTTGCTCCTAGGTGGGAGTTTTGGTGATTTCTGTCGGATTCACCCCGCTAAGCAAATCATTGAAACTCGACACAGATAACGGAGTGGAGAGTTTTATGGAGATCAATTCAATCACCAAACTCTGTGCAGTGTTAGGGCAGCCCATTCACCATTCTGCATCGCCGGCGATGCAAAATGCGGCGATCAACGAATTGAAGTTGAATTGGCGTTATCTGGCGTTCGAAGTCGATCCGAAGGACTTGGCAGAAGTCATTAAAGGGGCAAAATCAATGGGATTTGTTGGTCTGAATCTGACCGTGCCACATAAACTGATCGCAATGGAGTTGGTTGATTGCCTCGATGAAAGTGCTAGGGTTTGGGGTGCGGTGAACACGATCCGGTTTGAAGTGCGTGGACCGGATGATGATTGGATACCGTTGGCTAAAATCAATTCGATGCCAACAACGGAGGTGCGAGCAAAAGGGTTCAATACCGATGCTGACGCGATTATTCGTACTCTAAGTGAGGATGCCGGATGCAACGTCAAAGGGTTGCGAGTGCTGTTGTTGGGTGCCGGCGGGGCAGGGCGGGTTGCTGCCTTGAGATTAGCTGCCGAAGGTGTGGGTGTTCTTTACCTTGTCAATCGAACTCAGCAGAAGTGCGATCAAATAGCCCAAGAAATCAATCGCACTTTCCCAAATGTGCAGGCAGTCGTGGGTTATCCAAACAGCCCGGTTGATCTTGTCATCAACGCTACGTCATTGGGTTTGAATCCAGAGGATTCCTTGCCATGGGATGGATCCCGATACTCCTTGCTAGGGACAGCCGTTGCGTTTGACATGATTTACCGACCATCCAGAACACCATTTCTTACAATGGCAGAAAAAGCCGGTTGCCGAACCGCAAATGGATTGGGGATGTTACTTTTTCAGGGTGCGAAGGCTCTCGAGATTTGGTCAGGGCAGTCAGCACCTGTTGATGTGATGCGTCGAGCACTTCACGAAAATATTTATGGCAGGACAACCCATGCTGCAGAAGTCCAAAACTGATTTTTGGTTTTTCCAGTGCTCACTAAGTTCGAACCAGAATTTGTAAAGTTTTGTTCATGGACCTAAATTTTGATTCTAGACTCTGGGCAGGGGTGCCATTCCATTTTTGGTCGATGGTTATGTTCGCATTAGGATCTATGGTAGGTAGTTTCCTCAATGTCTGCATCCACAGGCTACCATTAGGAAAAAGCGTCATTTCTCCTCCCTCACACTGCCCTCAATGTGAATACCGCATCCCTTGGTTTCTTAACGTGCCGATCTTCACTTGGATCTTGCTGCGAGGCCGTTGTCAGAATTGCCAGAATCCAATCTCCATTCGTTACCTATTGGTGGAAGTGTTGACTGGACTTCTGTTCGTTGGTGCTTGGTTGCGGTATGGAGACATTTACTGGCCGATTTCGATTGTGATGAGCGTGGTGTTGGCAGGGTTGGTAGCGGCCACTTTTATTGATTACGACCACTTCATCATCCCAGACGAAATAACACTTGGTGGGATCGGTGCAGGGTTCCTTGCCACGGTGATTATTCCAGCAATTCATCACACCTCCGACCGAGCTGCCGCAATGCGGATCAGTTTCTACGGAATCCTGATCGGTGGTGGAATCGTTTATGGAATGTTGCGCTTGGGAAAGGTTCTATTCGGCCGTCAGCGTTTTGAGTTTCCGAACGGGACCTGTCTTGTCTTCGGAGAAACTGGAATTACTTTCCCCGATAAAGTAATCCCCTATGAAGACATTTTTTATCGATCCTCAGATCGAATCACCCTACGAGCTAGCAGGGTTGAACTTCCGGAGATTTGTTATCGAGATACGGATGTCAGTCTCTCAACCACAGAACTCAGGATCGGGGAGCAAGTGTTACAACCTTCTGAAATCCATCAAATGCTAGTCACCACAGATGAACTCATCATCCCGCGCGAAGCAATGGGGCTAGGGGATGTCAAGTTTATGGCAGCGATCGGTGCATTCCTAGGCCCTGCTGCAACGGTGCTTTGTCTCATGCTAAGCGCAGTCTTCGGATCCTTAGTCGCGATCGCGACGGTTCTCATTGGCAAACGTGAGTGGTCCGCGAAGGTGCAATACGGACCTTACATCGCACTTGCTGCTGTGGTTTGGATTTTTATACCTCTCAATTGGCAAGCCCACTGGACTCAATATCTTTACGATGGTCTATCCATCTTCCTGCCAGCACGATGGGGTAGGTGACCCATCTCCATTAGTAAACCCTTTTCCGCAACCTTTGAGTCGCGAGCGTGTTTGAACTGTTGTAAGGTTTGATTACGAACCTTTTTATGCATCCACTGCGAATAATCTTCACGGTCGCCTTCGCCTTGTTAGTGCCAGCCAAAGTTTTAGCCAAGGATGCATTCGCACTGCCTACAGGACGCATCATCTGGCACAAGGAAGCGCGCAGAATTGATGCCAATGTATCCGGCCTCAGCCTGTCCACGGTTCTCTCCAAACTTTCGAGGGCGACAGGCTGGAAAGTTTATCTCCAACCCGGAACAGATCGGCCGCTGCAGGTAAAGTTTAAGGGCTTGGATCGAGGTGCGGCCCTTCGCCTAATGCTAGGAGATTTGAACTATGCTGTAGTGCCAGCACTGGCTGGAGGCACAGAGATTCGCATCTACCAAAACAACCCTGCTGCTGCCACTGAACTGTTGACCGACAAGGATGGTCGACCGAAAACCTCGGATTGGTTGGCACGCGAATTGGTAGTAAGTTTGGCACCTGATTCCAAGATTTCTATTGATGAGTTAGCAAAAAAACTCGACGGAACAATCGTCGCACGTTCAGACGAAATGAAGTCTTACCGACTTCGATTTGATTCTGAGGAAAGTGCTGCAAAAGCTAGAGAATCGCTAGATGAGATGGATGGTGTCCGTGCAGACAACAATTACGCCTATCACCGTCCGGATGAAGGTCCAATGGGGCGCACTCAGGACTTAAGCGACTTTCCGATTTCGCCGACGACCACCACTGACGGTTGTAACGTTGTCGTTGCGATGCTGGACACGGCCGTTCAATCTTTACCAGCAAATCAAGCCGCGTTTCTTTTGAAACCTTTAAGTATTGCAGGGGAGAGCACCATCCAATCGAGTTCCCCAACACATGGGACGGCGATGGCACAATCCATTTTAAACGGGCTGAAAATGGTGACTCCAAAAGGAACCGGATCTACGGTCAGAATCTTACCTATAGACGTTTATGGAAACAACGAGGCGACATCGAGTTACGATCTTGCGAAAGGAATCTATGCGGCTGTTGGGAATGGTGCATCTATCGTCAACATAAGTTCGGGAGGAAGTTTAGATAGTTTTCTGCTCAACGACGTCATCGAATACGCTCGGAGCAAAGGGACCATTGTTTTCGCAGCAGCAGGTAATGAGCCTACGACTCAACCCGTTTTTCCCGCTGCAAACCCGAATGTGATCGCAGTTACCGCCAGTGACACGCAAGGAAAGGTCGCGTCCTATGCAAACCGAGGCGAATTCGTAGATCTCATTGCTCCTGGGACCACCCCAATCAAACATAATGGGGAAACCTACTTAGTTACGGGGACATCTCCTGCGACAGCAATGATCAGCGGGATGGCCGCAGGCATCGATGACTGTGCGAAGGGTGCCGATGTGAACGCAATTCGAGCGTGGTTAGAAAAAACTTACTCGTTCAGGGGTCAGCGATAGTTAAACTGTCGTGCAAATTATTGGGTTTTTGAAGAGCCAGTTTCCCCCACTGCTATAGAGAGCGCGGTTCCGACAGTATCCACCTGATTAAGGGTTTTCTCAGGACACAATCTTACAACCCGCGGAAAACGCATCGCCAATCCACTGTCATATCGGGAGGAAACCTGAATCTGGCTGAACGCCATCTCAAAGACAATCGTTGGGTTCACTCCAATAAATCGACCCATTTGCGCAAGTCTGTTCTCGGAAAAATGTTCGGTGAGGAAAGTAATCTCTTGATCGGTTAGTCCAACGAATGTTTTCCCGACGGCTTTCAATTCACCTGAAATCTCGTCACGAAGTGCGATAGTGTAGACACTCAACATCGAATTCCGCTTGCCGTGTCCATACTCAGCACCTACTACGACACAATTAAGAGTGATGAAGTTTTTCTTGTACTGCAGCCAAGACATCCCTCGTCGGCCCGGAGTATAGATGCTGGAGGGGTCTTTAATCATCACCCCCTCGCACCCGCTTGCTTTTGCAGCATTGAACGCGTTCTCTATTTGTTCTGCGTTTCTCACGGATGAAATCTTGGAGACTCGAAACGCATTTTGAGCCAATGCACCCAAAGATTGGCGTCGCGCCCAAAGTGGATCTCTTAACAGGCTATTGGAATCGAGCCAAAGAAGATCAAATGCCATGAATTGAACAGGTATTTCTTCGCTCAAAAAGAAGTCTGTTTCCCGCCGGCCTAGTCTTTTCTGTAGGTCGCTGTAAGACAAGACACGCTCCCCCCGCATCGCGATTATCTCCCCATCGAGAATCAGGTTTTGGGATAACCCCCTAATACGATTTGCTATCTCAGGGAACGCAGGGGTAATCACCTTGAGATCACGGGAGTAGATCTCAACATGGGACCCCACTTTATGGATTTGGGCACGAACACCATCGTATTTTGCCTCACTCCACCCCTCTGCAGGGGAGACCGTCCAAAGGGGTAACGGAGAGTCATTCTCTCGCTCTGTTTGCCAAGAAGCGATACGTGACCAAATTTCTCGGGAAGTCTCCCCAGGTGAGGCCAGCATATATCGGACGGGACGAAACGGCACAATCGAAACAGATTCCAAACGTCCATCTCGTGCCATCGTGGCGGTTTGACCAATATCGCCAAGAAGCAGGTTCGCGTTTTTTACCGCTTCGAGGGAACAATCAAATGCCTGTGCTAGACTTTCTTCTACCAAGCCTTCCTTTAATCCGATCCGCAAATCTCCTGTGAGGATTTTTACAAGGAATTTTGCTGCAAGTGGAGAAGCTTCCAGAAAGGCCTTCCTGAGCAGAGGTTTTTTTTCTGTCGGACCTTTCGCAGCGTGAAGTTGCAAGAACAACTCATGGATTCGCAGTAGAGATGGAAAATGCTGCGGCCGAAACTTTGTCGCGAGAATCTCCGAAGCGCACTCCCCTAATTCACTGTGGTTGAGATAAGTTCTACCAAACTGAGAATGGTCGATTTCCCCTGCGAGACACAAAGCATCACGAATGATTGCCCAACCAAGTTGTAATGTTCGATTCTGGGAAGAAACGAACGGAGTTCCCGTAAACCATGTGGCTGTGTGCGATAATTCCCCTGAAGGCAATTGTCGCATATAGGTTGCCAGCAGTTGTATTTTTTCTGTTTTTCGTGTGTTTGCAGAGATGAGAGCACAAGTCTGTGCGAATATTTCAAACGATGTAATCGCTGGAATCAGTGGCTCAAAAGCATCATGGCACGTTACCTCCGAGTTGCTTATGCGGTTTATCGATTGGCGACGAACCATCTGAATCCCGAGATCAAGTTGATTTGGCTCGGTGAGATCCTGCGCATCGTACCCCATCTCCCGGAGCGTTCTCGAGAAGTCTGAAGCGAAGCCGTGCACTGTGTATATCTTCGAAGGATTCACCAGTTGTACCATCTGGAGCAGCTCAGAAAAATCTGGATGGTCGCTGAGTGGAAACGCAATATCGACCCCAGATTCCTCCTTAGAATTCGCGGCCATTGCGGAACCAGAAAGGAGTGCCGTGCGAGTTTTTCCAAGATTCTTGACGTCCAAAGAACTGTTGAAACTCTCTGGGCCGATGACAACGTGGCCCGGCAAGTAAGGAATGCTGAAGCGATGGATGGCGTCCAAGAATACCACTGGGATGCTGGTGCACGCTAGTTCACGCACAATATCCTCCACGACTCCTGAGCAATTCCCAAACAGAACTGGGATCTCTTTTTTCTCCAATGTCTCCTGACAAAACCGGACAACATCCTGAATCACTTCTCCTCTTGGAGGAAATCGGTAAATAGGAAGACCATAAACCGTCTCCAAAATTAAAATATTGGACGGCCTTGGCCGACAGTGTTCCCCGTGTTTCCCAGCGGTTAATTTAAAACTACCGGTGTAGAGGAGGGATTTTTTACCATCAAAAACCCAAGCCATGGTGGCCCCAGGTATTCCACCCGCTGGGAGCAATGTGATTTCAAAGGGGATGGGCACATTCGGTGGAGCGAATGGTTGATCAAACGCGAGAATATGCTTTTTGACTTCAAGAGTCCCAGAGGCTGGGGTGATAGCCGCCGATGCTTCGCTCAGAATCACCTCTCGATGACTTGCAAAATGATCTGGGCGGCTAATGAAAACTAGCTGCGAATCCCTCTGAACAACGCGAGGATCTAACCACAAGTCCAGTTGTGGCAGATGGATACCACCGTCCTGAAAATTGAGGTCGAAACCGAGCATCAAGGAGAGTTGTAGTCCATGACGGCGAGAATCGTCAACGACCGGGCGGAGCAATCGGTGCTAAGGAAAACTCCGAGAAAATCAGCAAAAACCCTATCAACCGCCAACCTCCGCCTTCGCCTCGGCTGCCAGCGCGGTACTTAAGTATCGTTCACCGGTGGAACATGCCACGGTGACTATTGTCTTTCCTTGGTTTTCAGGACGTTTGGCAACTTCGATCGCAGCCCAAACGTTGGCACCTGTGGAAATCCCAACAAGAATACCTTCCTCCTTCGCCAAACGGCGTGCCATCGCGAAGGCATCGTCGTTGCTGACCTGAACACATTCAACAATCTGTGGTTCTCCCTTGCTATTGTTGAGATGTAGATTTTTCGGCACAAACCCTGCACCAGTTCCTTGGATTTTGTGCTGGCCCGGCTTAACGGGTTGCCCTGTAATCGTCTGAGTAATCACCGGAGAATCTTTGGGCTCGACCGCGATAGATTGAAACGAAGGACGGAGAGGTTTGATCACCTCGGTCACCCCGGTAATCGTTCCACCCGTGCCTACAGCGGAGACAAAGAAATCAACCAGCCCATCGGTATCTTCCCATATTTCTAATGCGGTTGTGCGTCGATGAATCTCGGGATTTGCATCGTTCTCAAATTGTTGAGGCACCCATGAGTTTGGGGTTTCCTGCTGAATCTGAACGGCTCGAGCGATGGCTCCACGCATGCCCTCGCTTCCGGGCGTAAGAATCAATTTGGCACCTAACATCGCCAGCAAAGTCCGACGCTCCAGAGACATCGTTTCTGGCATCGTTAGAATTAGTTTATAGCCTCGTGCGGCAGCCACGAAAGCTAGGGCAATTCCAGTGTTGCCACTCGTGGGTTCAACAATGGTGGTATCTTGGTTGATCAACCCACGCTTCTCAGCATCGTCAATCATCGCCATGCCAATACGATCCTTGACGCTACCCAATGGATTGAAAAATTCGCATTTGAGCAGAATTCTTGCGTCCACTCCGGCGCAAACTTTGTTCAACCTCACCAGAGGAGTGCGACCGACAGTTTCAACGATATTGTTGTAGATGCGTCCCATAAGATTGATAGCGTGGTTTACCGTGGAGCTAACTCCCTGAATTGTTTGCAACAGATGAGATTGGGCAAGTCAAAACTCGTGGTTTTTGGAGTGGGTTGCTTTCCTATTATGAATCCGTTCAAGATTTAGACTTGCAAGGGACCATACGGTCGCAAAAATCCTGTGAATGACCTCAACTCGAACAGCAAAGAAAACCACCTATGTTATTGGTGTTGATTTTGGGACACTCTCTGCTCGGGCGGTTCTCGTAAACACTGCCAACGGCGAAGTTTGTGCGACGGCTTCTGAGGCTTACCCGCATGGCGTGATGGAGGAACTCCTTTATGCAGATGATCAAGTGCTCCCGCCGCAGACGGCTCTGCAGGATCCGTCCGATTACCTCTTCGTGCTGAAAAAGACGGTTCGAAAGGTTATCCGTCAGGCAAAGGTCTCT
>SXQI01000150.1 GCA_005793025.1 Verrucomicrobiales bacterium | reverse complement strand
AGCGATTATGAGTCGCGCGCTCTAACCCCTGAGCTATGGGCCCAAACCGTTGACTGTCGCGAAAACCACTCACCTGTGCTCGCAGACTCGCTAACGGAGCAGTTTTCGTTGCCGACAGGTTAGCCTTCCCACAATCCCAATGACAAGCCCCCAATCACCGCTGAAAACTTCGCCGATTAATTGAATTTGCCTAAGAGCTCAAACTCCACGGTGGATCACGTAACACCAGTTCGCGAAAAACGCGATCCAAGGAGTGATTATCCGAAAAGGCGTTGGCAACCGCATCCAGAACCGACGGCAAGCCGACCATCCGCAAAGTTCGCTGAGCAAGATAACTCCTGTCCCCGACGCAAGGCAGGTCACAAGTGGATTGAAACTTAGGGCTGTCCCGACGTCGAAAACTGCTAATGCTCGCAATGCTCGAGTGCCTCCACAAAATCCGCAAGGCCATCCAGTGATCGTTCGGAACGTGCACGGCGGGAACCAAATTGAAATACCGTTTCGAACTAGAATCACACCTCCCACTGCGGTCGCACAAAAAAACCAGAGCCAATAATTAGGCTTATTGGCAGGGCGTGTTGGAATGATTGGAGGTTCGTCGAGGTTCACTTTTCGGGTTCCCCTGCCGAGCGAACCGCGCGAAGCTTTGTTAAAGCAGTCATCAACCCCCAAGCCCACGCGGTGCCAAATAAAACCAATCCTGTTTGCCAAAGCCGATGAGTCGAATCATCCATCGAGACATCGTTGAAAATCGCTATGAAGAAATTGTAAAACCACATCATGATGAGCACGAAACCCACGATGGCTAAGAGGATTTGGATGCTGCCGACCACCCAACGCCGGGCAACCAAGGAACCTAGTCCTGGCGTTGCGGCCACGTTCAGTAACAGGCACAACTGGGCTTTGGTCTCCTCACTCGACTTTGCGGACGGGAGATCTGACGAGGCGTTCATACGCTTCTACAATCACACAAATGGCCAAGGGCATCACTAAAAGTCGTACGACTTCGATCATCAGGGCGATAGGTCCTGCTTTTGTCGCTAGTGCCTTCAAAGTTTCGTTCGTGATCGGGCCAGTCCCGATGATTTTCATTGCTTCTCCAGCGAGTTGTAATCCGCCATAGAGGCTCACGATCAGAAGCGGCATAAAACAGATGGCGAGCAATATTGTAACACCTTGGAACGAAGATGTGACTGTGCGACGGCTGCTCTCGAGCCCTGTCCATGCCTCTGTTTTTTGATCGATAATAAAGAGAAAACCAAACGACCATGCGACGGTTAAGTAAAGCCCGGGTAACACCAACAGATACCCTAACGCGGTGAGAATCGTCCCCAGAACCCCTGCGACGATCAATGTTGGCATCTGGGTTTGTAATCTGGACAACGCTTGAATGAACGTGGTTTCGCCTCCGCGCTTCCGATCCAAGACCATCCGAAATAATGCGCCGTAAAGAGGTCCCGCTAGGAATAACACCGCGATCCCACCCAGCAGCGGAATGAAATTGAGTGCCATGTTGATCATCCAGAGAGTTAAGCACCCGCCGGCGATCGGAAAAAAATTTCGATTCAATAAATCGCGCCCACCTCCCAAACATCCGCCCACGCTAAACGGCAAGGGATCAGATGTCGTCGCAGTGGAAACCTCTGCTTCTGGGGCATCGAAAGATTCCGCTTCCTCCGCAGGATTCAGCTCAGGAAAACTCGAAGCAAATTCTGAAAAACTGCTGATGGGTTTCCAATGCGTCTCACCGCTCAATCGGATGACCGTCGCAGCATTGGCGCGGTTCTCCGAAATCCAGCGGCGGATCTGGTGCCCTGAAACCGGCCCGAATGGGCTCCCGTTCCCACCGATCATCTCATAGGTCGGTGAATTTTGTTGAGAAGGCTCGATCGTCATTAATCAATATGAATTCTGGAACCAGAACACCCCATTCCTGCATTGAGAAGCAAACCCACAATAGCAACAGTAATCCCGGCGATTGCTAATCCTCGGCTGGTTGAAAATCTGTTTGGTTCATGAAGGATTTGGTAATAACCAGCAATACAGAGACCTAAACCAGCGATTGCCAAAGGAGCACAACAGCAGGGAATCAATCCCAAACAAGCGCAAACAAATCCTCCAACCGTACAACTATTGGTGATGCGTTCCTGAGGCGGACCCGAAACTAACGGCGGTAAGGGTGAGATTAGTGGAGGAACCGACCCAGCACCGGAGAACAATTCGCTGAACTCAGGAAAAGTTGCCAATGTTTTCCATGCCCCATCGCCAAATCGTGCCTGAGTCTGCGCATTGGCGCGCCCTTCAGCCACCCACTGGCGCACATTCGCCTCTGAAGTTGGACCATATTGCCGCTGATCGTTACCCAAAATGGTGTACACACTCCTGTGTCTAAATGTAAAATGGCTCGGGCGCAAGACTCAGGCAAAGGTGAATCTGGGTTTCCATTCATCGACGGACAGCGTGAAGGCTCTCGTCAGAATGTTGCGTGACAAAAACTTCCTTCGCTTCGTTTCTATCTCATACCAGAAAAAGGACGAGATCGAATCAACGCAGAAACGCCTCGTGCAACCCACCATCCACCGTAATGATTTGCCCAGTCGTCTTGCTCAATCGTTGAGTGATCAACAGAAAGAACGCTTCCGCTTGGTCAGCAGGTGTGATGGGTGCTTTCGTGAGGGTTCGGTCTGCGTAGAATTTTGCCAACTTACTCACGAGTGAGTCTGTGGCCTCATCCTCCGTGAACGGGATGTTATATTTAGCCAGCGAACCGATCACTCGATCTCGAGGAAACATCGCACTCCCCTGAACCACGGTGGCGGGTGCTACCCCGTTCACTCGAACAATGGGGGATAACTCGATGGCCAATTCACGCACTAAATGGTTCGCAGCAGCTTTTGAGCAGTCATAGGCCACGCTCCCCTTCTTGGCGACAACCGCATTAGCAGAAGTAGTCAACACCAGACTCCCCGTCAGGCCTTGTTCTCTCCATGTTTTTGCGGCTTCATCGCCAACGATATAAGACCCCGTTACATTGACATTAAACGTGAAGCTCCACTTCTCATCTGGAATATGCCCGGTTGTATCACTCGGCCAAAAAACACCGGCAGTAATGCAAATCGAATCGAACCCGCCGTAGGCGAGCGCGACTTGATCAAGCATCGATCGCACACTGGCGCGATTCGTGATGTCGCACCCAAGTCCGATCGCAGGTCCACAGTTCGACAGCCCTGTTCCAGCCACTCCGATTCCGATTCCGTATTTGTCTGTGATTTCCTTCGCGGTGGCTTGCGCACTCTCCGCTTTCATATCGACGCAGACAATATGTGCCCCTTCCTTAACAAGGCGATGAGCGACCTCCTTGCCGATCCCCGATCCAGCGCCGATCACCAACACCACCTGACGTGCCAGTTCCTTTTCTGCTGGCATCCGCTTTAGCTTCGCTTCCTCCAACAACCAGTATTCAATATCGAACGCCTCCTGTTGAGGTAACGCGATGTAACGGTCAATCGCCTCCGCTCCGCGCATGACTTCGACCGCGCAATTGTAAAACTCTGCTGTTACACGCGACTCACTCTTGTCCTTGCCCCAAGCGATCATCCCCACACCCGGGATGAGAATCACGGTAGGGTTCGGATCGCGCATCGCCGGCGAGTCGGAGCGTTTGCACCGGTTGTAATAATCGGCGTAATCTTTACGATACTGTTCCAGTCCTTGAGTGAGCTCTTTTTTTACAATCGCAACCAACTCACCAATCCCAGCCTCATCGAGATTTGTGTTGGCGTTGGGAGTTAACTTTACGTAAAGCGGTTTAATCTTTGTGCGTAAGAAATGATCTGGGCAGGAAGTTCCCAGTTCGGCCAGCCGGGGCGCGTCATGGCTGTTCACGAACCTTAGAATTCGTTCGTCATCCTGCACAGTTCCTACCAATCGGTTCTTTTGGCTGACCTGACCTCGCAGCCAAGGTAATAACTTCGAAAAAACCCGGCTGCGGATGTGCTCAGGCAGAGACGAATGAAGGCTACCCCCGAAAGCGGTCGCATCCCCTCCTTTTGCTTCATACTTGGAATCGATGAACCGAGCGGCCTTCTCGATTAGATCCAGACTCCGGTGGTAGCAGACCTTTTCGTCATCATCCCAATTAATCAAACCGTGCTGGCCCATCATGATCCCACGCGCCTGTGGGTTATCTCGGCAGATGGTTTGCATCGCCAAACCCAGCTCGAACCCCGGACGGATCCACGGCACGTATGCTACCTCTCCAGCGAAAATTTCCTGAGTCAACTCAACGCATCGAGCACTCGCTGCGACGGAGATCGCCGCATTCGGATGAGTATGGTCAACATGTTTTGAGGGGATGAACGAGTGTAATGGAGTGTCGATCGACGAAGCTCTCGTGTTCAGATTAAACGTCGTGTGGTTATACATCCCCACCATCTCATCTTCCGCCGCTGATTTAACCCCCTTGTCCGCACGTTGAGCATACAGATTTTGAAGGTTCAACAATTTGCCTTGGTAAAGGGATGAAAAATTTTCCCGTAACGAAGTCCGAAGATCGCCACCGGATCCCTTGACCCACAACACCTCAACCGGCTCACCCGTCAGCGGGTCTTTTTCCAAGATTTTGGAAGAGGTATTACCCCCGCCGGTGTTGGTGATACGCTGGTCGGCACCAAGCTTGTTCGATCGATAAATCAGCCGACCAACGGCATCCAGAGCCGAAACTTCCGCATCATTCCAAAGGTTGCTGACAAATTTATAAGTCATCTCAGGCATAAATCAAAGACGTCCCATCGTCCACCGTTGCTAATAAAAACAGAAGCACAAAATCTCGCGATTTCAATGGATCCGTCGTTGTTCTAACACTGGGATCAAACTCGAGGTGCGTTGGCAAATTGAGGTTCCCCGACTTTACCACGGCGACCCACCAACCACTCAAAAATCGGCGACGCCATCAGTGTAGTCACAACCGCCATGATCACCAACGTGGCGAAAAGAGCCTGAGAAATGATTCCGCGTTGCAGGCCGATATTGATGATAATGAGTTCCATTAACCCTCGAGCGTTCATCAATGTCCCGATCCCCAACGCTTCCCGATTGGAAATTCCCGTCGATCGGGCCGCTAGCCAACAAGCAACACCTTTTCCTCCAACCGCCGCAACCATAACCAGCCCAGTCATCAACCAGAGGTAACCTGAATCTAAAAGGGTGATGCGAGTGTTCAGTCCCGAATAACAGAAGAACAACGGTAATAATAGAGCCACCGTGAGAGGTTGAATACGGTCGATCAAAGCCTTCGTCAGGATTCCTCGAGGCATCGCGGTTCCCATCACAAATGCTCCAAATACAGCGTGCAACCCAATGCCGTCGGTAATCCACGCCCCAATAGCCAACACAATCAAGCAAACCACGAACTCGCGGTCTGAAACTTCTCCCCGCTTTTCGATTCCGTGCGCCCAACGGGCGAGTAACGGTTTAACAACCACTAATGTTCCTACCACGTAGCCAGCACCACCGACCATCGTGATAATAGCATGGGTCAAATTACTATCGAAACTAGCCAGCACCACCGCAAGCAGGCACCACGCGGCTGCATCATCGATCGCTCCAGCTCCCAATGCGACCGTTCCCATCGTGGTTCCGGCGAGCTTCTTAAAGTGGATGATCCGTGCCAACATTGGAAACGCTGTAATGCACATGGACGCTCCCAAGAAAAGCACCGCTTCAAAAAGGGAAGTGTTCTTAGGGAAGAACGACGTGTGTAGGTAAAAATACATTCCGAGTGCCGACCCCAACACGAACGGTGCAATCATCCCCGCCAAGGAAACAGCAACAGCACTCCGCAAATGTCGTTGAATAATATCCACCCGAAACTCTAGCCCTACAACGAACATGTAGGCAGCCAACCCCAACTGCGAAACTGGAAAGAGAACTCGCATGGAATCTGCTGGAAACAAGAATTGCGATAATTCTGGCGAGAGCAAACCCAGCAAGGAGGGCCCCATCAAGACTCCTGCGATCATTTCCGCGACCACCTGAGGTTGGCCGAATCGCCGGGCCACGACCCCGACAACTTGGCAAACGGTTAGGATGACGCCGATCTGCAGGAAAAACTGAACTGCAAGCTGCATGTTGTTCACCTTTTAATGCATACCATAAAATAACGTGGTAACAAAAATAATATCTCGCTATGATTGTGATAACGAATAGAGATAACCAATCTTGCCATGGAGCTCAGACATCTCCGCTATTTTCAAGCCGTTGCTGAGGAGAAAAGCTTCTCTCGTGCGGCTCGTCGGCTTCGGGTGGCTCAACCCGCTCTGAGCCGTGCTGTAAAAGAGGTGGAAGCCTTCTTGGGTGTGATGACTCTCGATCGTTCCCGCCACCATGTCCGCCTCACCGCTGCTGGGGCGGTTTTGCTTAGCGAAGCTGCGACGATCTTTGAACGTTGGGAGGAGGCCATACAAAGAGTCCGGCGAACAGCCCAAGGTGAAGAAGGAGAATTACGACTCGGCTACATCGGTCCCCCCACGGAACCTTTCATGGGTCGAGTCCTTCAAGAGTTTCGAGCTAGATCACCCAAAGTTACGATTCACTTGGAGGAACGCACACCAGAGCGTGTGTGGGAGATGGTTGCCAAACGGCGATTATCTGCCGGATTGACTCGACCCGTATTGACGGATCGTGCACTGGGATTACGAACCCTTGTGTTACGAGAGGAACCTCTCGGGGTAGCGATTCCAAGCACTCATCCGCTAGCCACTCTCTCATCCATCCCTTGGTTGGAATTAAAAAACCAACCCCTCGTGGTCCTTGCGCGGAGGGAGGGGATTGGGCTCCATGATGCGGTGATGTCAGGTTGTCGGCGGGCGGGTTTTATTCCTCGATTCTCGCACACCCCAAGTTTGATCGGCACGGTGCTCAACTACGTTGAGGCTGGTTCAGGGTGGGGTGTTGTCACCGACTCCGTGATCCGCCCTTCCTCCCCATTGTGTTTCCTGCCACTCACTCCAGCCGCTTTTGTTCCCCTGGTATTGGTCTGGCACGAGGACGAGGATCCCCCGCCTTTACAACGATTCCGCGAATTGATGATCAATTGGAAAAACTCGGGGAAACTCTGGGAGAGGGAAGGGGAACGAATTCCAAGCTAAACGCGTTCCCCACCCCAAATCGTTGGGTTCAACGCTCGAACAGGGCCACAGTCTGGGCCACCACATTGCCTTGGACTGCAATTGCTAAACCTAAGGGGGTATGAATGGTCCGTTCCTCGAACGCAGAAGTCGTGTGCTCGGTTTGACGGTGCATTCCAACGATCATCCCCGCAATATGAGGCGTCCCTTTGATCATCGTGAAAAGGGGCGCACCGCTATCTCCTCCCCAACTCCGGATATCAATCAACATCGTTGGAATCTTGGCGACGGGAGAGAGAGGGTGGGAGGCAATCGTTCCCTGACGAAGCACTGGCCACCCCGTCGAATTTGCTTCGAGTTGAGCAGGGTAACCCGGGAGCCAAACCGTCTGCCCCAGTTTGACTTCGCTGATCCCCCCTGCGGAAGCCTTGAGAATTCGATCAAGTCGGATCGGCTTCATTTCGATCTGTGACGGAATTTCTACCTGCAAAGCCGCGATATCCTCGCTCGCGTGCTTCTTCCAGAGTGGCTGACCATCCTTTCTAATAAGGATCACGATTTCTTGGCGACTGAGAACTCCGTTTGTTTCTCGGCCCCGGAGGATCATCCGACATTCGGGTTTATTCGATTTTTCGAGGAGATGAGCCGCGGTCACCAAATAAACAGCTTTGGCGTTGCGGACAAAAAAACCAGTGCCGGAATGCCCGTCGTGCGTCACACGGCACGTAGCCTCTAAGGTTTCTACAAAAGCTTCATCCGCATGTCCCTGCCATACCAAACCCAATGCAACGACAAGCAACGCAAGACCCCGAAGTTTTTGCAAAAACACCATGCGAATGATTCTATAAAAACTAGTCGCTCGTTTCGACACCTTTCGAAAGTTGACTCGGTGCAAAAAAAGAGCAGCCCGCTTGCTCTCGCAAACGGGCTGCTTTGCTTAAACTTCTTGAACTCTTATTGTCCTGCGGTTGCTCGGTAGAACTTAGCTCCCGATCCAGCACCCGGAGTCACCTTGAGAGGACTTACTGCGCCAGCGACTGCTGAGTAAGATCCATTGACAGTGCTCGATTCTTGGAGAGTTCCGGTGAAGGTGATGTTCAGACTTCCGTCTCCATTGGAGGCGACAGAAACCGTTGGAGTCACCACAACCACGCCGCCGGGGACGTTGAAGGTCCGCATGGCGATGACTTGTTTAGCATCGGGATTGTCAGCAAGTTGATTTTTGCTCAACCAGATCACCGAGAGGGTATTACCGCGCCAATCAACTCGAGCGTTCGACGTTGCGAGAACTTCGGCAGTCGGTAGCTCTGTTTCACTGACTTGGAATACACCGCCAATTGGAGCTCCCGTCGCATCGAAGAGGCGACCCAAGGTCAAGGAAGCCGTGCCACCTACCGCTGCAGTCGCAGCTGTATCAGTGTAAACGACGGCTACTCGGCCTGAAGCATCAATAGCAGCATCCACTCGTCCGACGGCTCCATGAGGGAGACCTGTATCGCCGGAGAGCGTATGAGCCCAACGTTTCGTCCCATCGGCGTTCAAAACGGCCACCCAGATCTCACCCGCACCTGCAGTCGCGAGCACATAGGCGTCCTTGCCGTTCCCGTGGAATCCGACACCTTCACCGCGACCACCACCTGCGGAGATTTCACTCCCAGTCACGGTAGCGGCATCGAGTTCGGCTCCGACAGGATCACCAGCGTTGGTGAACAGGCGAAGCTTCGCCCGGCCCTCCGCAGCGTAGCGCACAGCAAAACCGTTTGCAGTGACCGCTGTTCCGTGCCAGATCTCGACTTTAACTGGAGCGGAGCTGAGCAACTGGATGGGCTTCACTTCGGTTCCATCGGGTTTGACGATGGCGACAAGTCCGTGGTTCGCAGGACCGGCTCCGCCGTAAAGGTTGACTAAGTCATCCCTTTGACGGCTTTCACCCACGATGACGAGATTGCCGTTCGACAGGTAATCCCAGTCACCGATGCGAACGTCGCCATCACGCTCGGCATAGTCGTCCGACAGCCCGGAAACGATACCCTTGGCTGCACCGTCGTTGCTCAGCAATTGAACCGCTGGGAAGTCACCAGCGTTTTCTCCTGCAGCGTTGTTATTGATTGCGGCAAATTCGGGAATCTCCAAACCGAGATCGAACGAGGTTGCACCCATCCCGAATCCAGCCCCGAAGAGGTTCCCCTTGATCTTTGGTCCCCATGAGGTGCGACCCGAGATAGCGGATCCATCCGTCCGGAAGTAGGATAGGAAACGTGATTGGATTGATTGACCAGCGAAGTTTGGATCGATGGTTGTGATCGTGGTAAGAGGGGTGAGGGACACTCCGCTCGGAGAGAAGATCGTCCAAACCGCTTCTTGGTCACCCAGGTCATCGCCGTCATCTTCCCAACTCACGACGACGTTACCATTCGATAGAACCGCCACACCTAGTGCTTCGCTGTTGTCATTGTTCAGGGTGCTGTTGGGAGGATTCACATAGACCGTGCCACCCAACGGAGCAACCCCGCTATCCTGAGCGAGGGCTGGTTTCGTTTGCTTGGAGGTTGCGATCGGTGTGGGATCTTCTGCGGGAACTGGATGGCTCAACACGGTATAAAAGTTCACCTCGTTAGGTGTGTTTGCACCTTCGTCCGGTTTGTTATCACGGTTGATCTCACCTTTCGCGGCGATCATGATTTGTTTTGTGGTCATCGCCACAGTCATACCCACCGAGCGGATGGTATCGCCGTTCGAGGCGTTGATGAAGGCCAAGAAGCTTGGTGTCAATGGTTTGAACGTTTTCGCCACGCCATCCAATTGGAATACTCGTGCTGCAACTTGCTGCTTGATGTAGCCAGCGGGTAAGCTGACCCACGATACGGTCAAACGGTTCAACGCATCCACGGCTCCGTTGACGCGATCCGCATTGCCCGCGAAACTCGCTTCGCTGACGTCAGAGACGGCTACGAATGATTTGTCGCGGGAATCCCAAGCCGCAACCTGAACGATCGCACCAGTTGTCAGTTTCCCAGCCAAGTAAACGTAGGGGCTGTTGATGTGCCCGAAGAGGCGTGTCCCATCGCCACGACCGCGATCGAACGCGGCACCGGAGGTGGATTGATCGGCAGTCCCGGTGGCGACACCAGCATTGTCGAAGAAATAAATCACGCCACCAGCACGCACCGCAAACCCACCTTTGTAGGCAGCGAGGTTGCACCAAATATCACCATTCGCGATTTTGAAGGACTCTGTCACCACAGTTCCGTCCGGTGCGAAAATAGTGGCAACCGATGCATTTCCATCAGGATTACGCACCCTCGAGTTATCCTGCACCATGGCCACGTAATTACCATTGTCGAGGAACGCGAGGTCTCCACCAAAACGGCCGATTTGATTTCCGGGTGCGGCACCTTCTGTCAGGCGGCCGTTGGCGGAATCCAAAGCTTTATGGAGGGGTGTCTGCGCCAGTGTGGTTGTGTCCAAGGAGTAGGCCTGAACTGTTCCATAACGTCCGTCTCCAAGACGATCAAAACCAAGCGTCCAGCGACCGTCTGATTGGAATTGCTCGACCAAGTGCGGGGAGGCTTCTCCACCCACAACGAAGTTTTTGGCTCCGGGGCGTTTGTCACCAGCCACGCGCCCAGGGTTCCCGTTTTGGCGGGAGTAGTTGATTTGGCCTTGGAAAGGTTTGCCGTCATCCCCATGGAATGCATCACCTAGACGCATTGTTCCACCTGCGGCAGGTTGAATGGCAACGACATACCGTTGCATCGAATCCGAAGTCACACCATCTTCGACGGTGAACGTGTTCCCCTCGATAAGGAACGTGCTGGTGCCGATCACACTTGCGTTTGGTTCCCAGTTACCCAAGGCATTTCCAGCAGGGATGATTAATGGAGTGTCCTTGACAATACGTGTCAATCCGACCCCTTCGGCACTTCCCGGTCTAAAGGTTCCGAACAGCCGAACTGCAACTACTTGGACCACTTCACCACTCACGAGCGACACTTCCGGGCTGTTTTTGCTCAACCAAGTAAACGCCACCAACCCATCGCGCCATGCAACCCTCGGATTTTCTGCCGAGTAACTCGCAAATGTTTCGGGGGATTCGAGTTCGCTCACCCAGAACGTTCCCGATTCAGGGGATCCATCCGCTTTCAAAACACGCCCGAGGACGATGTGTTGACCTGTGAAGCCCGCATCGGTAAATGCCACGACCACGCGGCCGCTAGCGTCGATCGCCGCGTCCAATCGTCCCGGATTCGTCAAAACTACGTCTGTAATCGCTGGTTTCGAATAACGAATCGTTCCATTCGCGTTGATAACCGTCACCCACACTTGAGGACCGTTCGCATCTGTTCCCGAGGTTGCAACCACGTAGGCATCCTTACCGTTACCGTGGAAACCAACGCTATCACCGCGACCACCGGCACCCGCGAGGGCATACCCGGTCGCTTCAGCGAGGTTAATGTTGGTGCTGGTAGGATTGCCGGCGTTATCAAACAACCGGACCGTGCCTGCTCCATTTTGCGCGAATCGCACCGCGAATCCATTCGCCGTGACACCGACTCCGTGCCACATTTCCACTTTTTCAGTGAACTCACTCACCAAGCTGTAGGCTTTGACCTCCACTCCTGCAGGGGTTACTACGCGATACGCAGCATGCCTTAGCGGTGCTGCGCCTCCGAATTTTTCGGTCAGGTCATCGTTCTGACGACTCTCACCCACGATTACGATATTCCCAGTCTTGAGGAAGTCCCAATCGCCAATCCGGATATCCCCAGCGGTTTCCGCATTAGCATCGCTCACACCACTCACGATTCCCAAAGGCGAACCGGTTCCGGTGAGCAACTGAACTGAAGGGAAGTCGCCGCCGCCGCCTGCGTCGTTCTGGATCTCAGCAAATGCCTCGACGTCAACACCTAGCTCGAATGATGTCGCTCCCATTCCTACGTTGTTCCCCCAAGGATCGGCCTTAATTTTTGGCCCCCATGAAGTCCGACCTGAGGTCGCGGTGCCGTCTGCACGGAAATACGATAAAAATCGGTTCCTCACAACCTGACCTGTGTAATCCGGGAGCAAGGAGGTCTGATCAGTTTCGGGTGTAACATAACCTCCGATAGGATCGAGAATGGTCCATACCGATTCCATATCGGTAATCCCATCACCATCGTCTTCCCATCCCACGATCACGTTCCCCGTCCCACTCACCGCAATCCCGAGGCTCTCTGAGTTCTCGTTATTGTGCACTGAGGGCAGGTTCAAGAAGACGGTAGGACCTTTTGGGTTCAATCCGTTTTCTTCCGGAGTGCCTGGGACGGCCTGAGCCATCGACACGCACGCACTCGCCATCACCGCAGCGAGAACGTGCAGACTTTTTGTTTTCATTCGAGTTTCCTAGGTTTGTTGTTAGCTGATACCATCGCAAAAAAGCGGCACCCAGACCACGAGACGCAGATACGCATCTTTGAGGAAAAAGTTGCTAAACAGATCGTTGGTAACAGAAGGGATTCTGTAGCTTCGCAGGTTCTATAAACAAGGAAACTTCTAGACCCTTAGGTTCGATTCCTAGGATCTGGACATTAAATGCCCCAAAAACCCTTTAAAAACAGGTAAAGCCCCCTGCGATGTCACCAAAAATGGTGTCGCATCCAACACCCCCTATGGAGCGGTGGATTTGACTTCCAAACGGCCCCAGTAACCAAATTCGTTGATCCAACCGTTCGCGAAGTTCTCGGCTCGCAACGTGATTTTCTTTCCCGCAAACGAGGAGAGATCCACAGTTATTTTTTTCCAACGATCAGCAGTCGAGTTAATGATCTCTTTTTTTAGGAGTTGCCCATTCGCGATAATTCGGAGCTCCCAATCGCCTTCGTCATGGCTGGCGACATCGATGATCAGTCCGGTTTTTTTCCCAAGTGGCACATCGAGGTTCCGCTCAAATGCAGATCCCTTTTCTCTGGAGAACGGGTGTGTCATCAGAACATTCGCTCGCTCCAAGTGGGTAGGTAATTTTCGGGGAGTATTCTCGAATTGAGGAGCCACTAGATTCCATGCCGGTGCCCAGAGCGCAATCGACTCTCCGTCTGTTCGTGGAGGTTTCGGAGTTGTCGCTGCAACGGTTCGGCTTGCTGCAAAAGTTTTGGTATCCGCCGTGAGTTTCGCCAAATCCCCTGCGCCTTGGTGAACCACTGCACGATAGTGGAACGTTCGGGATTGGTGAGCATCGAGACTCCAATCGCCTTGGATTGAGGGACTGGGATTGATGAACCCATAGCTATCCACACGCCAAGTCGATGGGTAGCCTAGATTCGCTGGATGATCTAGGAGTGCGATCCCATAGGTGTTTGTCCCGAAGCGTCGGCTTACGTCGCTCCATGTTGCCCTCTGTCCACTCGCGGTTTTGTTGGTTGCCCCGTTCGAGTTCAAAACCTGGTGCGCAGGGTCGAACGCCATCCTCACGGCAAGACCACCGAAATCATATCGACCAATCTTGACTGCAGCCTCGCGAGCTTCCAGTGTCCAGTCAATATCGAGGCTATAAGTATTCGCGGTCGTGGGCAGAGAAACCGTAATTGTTTGCGATTCTTCCAGCACAACTTCCCCCTTCGGCGTGACCCATTCAGAAACACTTCGCCACCCAGCGTGGTCCTGCTCCTGCACAATGTCGGTCAACCGCACAAACCGTTGCTGACCCTCTTTTTCCGTCCAGAAATCTTGCCCGTTCACCTGATGCAATCCTGTGAAAATTCCGTGCTGCCACGGATGGTCGGCAGGTTTGTCCTCCGTCAATGTCACCTGACCTGTGGAGTCTTTCACCGGGTGCAGGTAAGGT
>SXQI01000149.1 GCA_005793025.1 Verrucomicrobiales bacterium | reverse complement strand
GCAGCGCTGTCCATCCCCCCGATGATGATGGGTAAGGCCTCACGAGTGACGAAAAGAAAAATTAGGAATACGATTACGATTGCAGAATAGCTCACGAGCCGGATGACTTGTTCAATCAACCACTCGAGTGGGCGAACTCTTTGGCCTCGCTTTAAGCCCATCCAACCTTGGGTTCGACGGAGAGCGTTTGCTGATTCAGAAGTCACGATCGGGGATAATTATTAGCTCCGGAAACTCTCTCAAGTTCCCGGAGCTTGCAGGATAATCTTATCGAGAATGCACGCTCAAAAAGATTCAGAACCAAATCTACTCGCGAAGGTTTTTAGGCAAGGGGAAATACCCAACGTTTTTCACAACAGATTGGCCTTCATCGCTCCGAATCCAGTTGAGATAATGAGCTATTTGCCCCTTATCCACGGATGGATTCACATAAACAAACAAGTAACGCCAAATTGGATACTTTCCGCTGGTAATCGTCTCCTCGGTCGGCTCGATAGCTGGTGTCGCATCATCCTTCTTGATCCCGATATGCTTGGCACCTGCCCCGTAAGCTGCTCCGCCGTAGCCAATCGCGTTCTTATCCTTGGCGACTGATTGCAACAAGGCTGCTGTGCCCTGCATAGGTTGAGCGGATGCTGCGAAATCCCGTCCTTTTAGCACGTTTTCCTTAAAGAACTCGTAAGTTCCTGAACTGTTCTCACGGCTATACACCATGATGGGAGCGTCGGCACCGCCAAGCTGGTTCCAATTCTTGATTTTACCAGTGAAAACCCCTGACAACTGCTCCATGGTGAGCTCTTTAATGGGATTAGCAGAATTCACATAAACCGATAGTCCATCGAGAGCCACCTTGTATTCGGTGGGACGTTTGCCAAATGTTTTGATGCACGTTTCAATTTCGGTAGCTTTGATTTTCCGGGATGCGTTTGCAATATCCACGGTTTGCTGTTGAAGTGCTGCGAAGCCTACGCCAGAACCACCCCCAGCGACTTGAATCTTTGCATCGGTCTGTTTCTGCATGTAGGTCTCAGCCCATTTTTGAGCAAGGATTACCATCGTATCCGAACCTTTAACCACGATGTTCGCCGACTGCACCACTCCACACGATGCCATTGCAATCGCTAGGCCTGTGAACCATTTTGAGAATTGTTTCATGAGTATTAAGCTAGGTGTTAGAATTTCAGCACCGCGTCCAACTGCAGCCTGCCCGTCGGCGAGCGATCCGTATTGGGAGCCGCATCCACCAATTCAGTGAGGTAGTAAGTGACCCCTAATGTGAGTGCATCGTAGGGAGAGTAAGTCGCCTTCAAGATGTGGCCACGCACATTTGTGCCTGCTCCGTAGCCCGCTTTGAGGTTTGATGGGTTATTGGAGTTCTGATAAAAAGCTCCGAAGTCCGAATCCACCACCTCTTCATACCAAGCATTGGCCTCTAGGGATTTCCAACGATAACCGACGTCCCAAGTCCCTTTCTTTCCTGCTTTCCCAAATGTGATCCCGAATTGGTAACCTTGATCGTTGTCATCAGCCGCTGGGTTGACGATGTAATCCGCAAAAACTTTGACGGGAAATGCTCCTGGATACAGCGAAAATGATTCCAATAGGTAAGTTGTGGAAAGGTCGGCAGTGATTGGGTTGAAATCATAAATTGGAGCTGGGTTGCTTCCTAGTGGTTTATAGATTCCTGCCGCATCAACGGTGTAAGCGCGAATATTCCCCTTATTCTGATCCGGCACAACCGTTGTCCCTAGCTCATCGACTCCACTGATGCCAAGCACACCCAAACCTGCTGATGTTGAAATTTTTGGAGTCCATTTGGAATCCAAGCGGAGTTGCGCACCCCCCATGTAAGCATCGGAAACCGAGCCAGCGAGTTCGGTCATCACAAACCCACCCAGATTGAGTTTCAGTGAGTGCTGATCACTCACGTTTAACGCGAACTGTTGAGCGACACCTTCTGGAGTATAATCACTGTCAAAAACCATGTCGGAATAGACAAATGGGTTCTCCATCTTTCCGAATGTGGTTGTCGCGTTCCACAAAGAGTTGTCCACGCTTTTCCATTTTCCGTAGGCGAGATCGAGAAACACGAACTTCTTAGTACCATTGCTTGTCATCGAGGCGTTGGATGAAATGGGATCCCCACCAAATGTTCCCGTGGGTTCGCCAGACGTCAGGCGTAGCCCCACTTCGAAGTTGTCCTTAATATTGGCAACAAAACCAAGTCGTGCCCGGTATCTCCACCGATTGCGATCAACTATGTTCACGCCATT
The DNA here is from genome assembly GCA_005793025.1 of Verrucomicrobiales bacterium. GTDB lineage: Bacteria > Verrucomicrobiota > Verrucomicrobiia > Limisphaerales > SXQI01 > SXQI01. The sequence continues at coordinate 2,647 of SXQI01000149.1, read as the reverse complement.
GTCGGGATATGAGAATCCTTCATAACGACCCCTCATATCGCCGTTTATCTTGAAATTACTCACCCAATCCGGCATCCCACTCTTGACGGCGTAGGCTGCGTTAAAATCCTTATCGGTTTCATCACGGAGGTCTTTTGCCTCCTTAACAGTTAGGATCCCCTTGTCGACAAGCTTATCAATCAAAGCATCGGATGACTGTGCTTGAATTGCTGGTGATAGGGCTAACCATGCGACCGTTCCACCGGTTGCTAACGCGATTTTTCTCATTGTCTTCATTTGTTTGGTCATCGGGTTCTTGTTTAACCCGCATTTAGAATTTGGCAGGGATATGTTACAGAGCAACGGCTCAATTGTTACATTTGTGTAACATGATCAAACAATCCAATATCGACTAGTGTCTCCTGCAATTAGGCGGGAATTGAAATGGAGACGCCATTGCGTCACTTTCCATTCGCAGCTTTTTTGATTTTCGCAATATCGATTTTAACCATCGTCATCATTGCTTTCATCACCCTATCGCGTTTCTGAGGATCCTTGGATTTGAGCAAATCCATCAGAATTGTCGGAGTAATTTGCCATGAGACACCAAATCGATCCTTCAGCCAACCACAGGCCACTTTTTGACCTCCTCTAGAAAGCTTGCCCCAGTAGTAATCAACTTCTTTCTGAGTTCGGCAATTCACCACGAGCGAAATCGACTCATTGAACTTAAATGCAGGGTTGCCGTTTAATACGACGAAATCCTGTCCCTCGAGTTGAAACTCGACCGTCATCACGGATCCCATCGGTCCCGGCCCGGCTTCCCCATAGCGTGTTACCACTCCCTTTTTGGCTTTTTTAAAGATCGACACATAAAAATCGACCGCCTCCTCCGCGTTGGCCTCAAACCACAAAAACGGTGTAATTCGTTGCATAAGTCTCGCTCCCTCTGATCTATCCGTAATAGACACCTAGAGCTGCGTTGGCAACCGTGTTTATTGAATGCCGAAAGCGATGAGCGACGGTTGTCATCCCACCTTCTGATTTGGTGATGAGTTGCTGTTTCAGTTTCATCGAAATAGAATAACGGGGATGCACTACGAGACTTATAAAAACCTACCTCCATTGGCTGGACTATGTCGGTTGGACGAAGCAATGCTGCCCGGTCTCTCGGTTGAATCCTGCGTGGCACGGCTGAAGCGGTTTTATTTCGTGTTCAAAAACCTCCATCAAATGTTCATCGCTCGAATGACGGCCGAACCGATTTATGAACTCAAAATGGGGTTTAGTCTGCACTCTCATTATTGCATCGAACACGCATCCTCCCTGCGCAAACGCGTCGGGGAAATGCGAGAACCCCCATTAGGATTGGATAAAATCCCCCACCCAGACCTCCAAAGGTTGATCGATGAGGTCATGGGTACTCCCACGACCGAAGAACTGTTGCTCGGGATCTACGAGGTGATTCTACCCGCGCTTAAAGCCGGGTTGATCGGACATATTCGTGATACAAATCATTTGGTCGATCAGCCCTCGGTTCGGGTTTGCAAATTTGCTCTCCTCGAGATTGATGAGATGATCAATTACGGCTCGGAATGTGTTACCCAACTGCTTCTCCCTGATCGCAGGACGGAAACCAGCGGATGGGTGGATTATTTGCATTGCCTTCTCGCCAGCGCAGGAGGTCTGGATGGGGAATCTGAAAGCAAACCGCACAATCTCGCACCATGCTATTCAGCGAAGCCATTCCAATACGACTCCCGTCCTCAACGGGATGAGCGTTTCCAAGATCCTTATAATATGGGAGTGAACGCTGAAGCATTCCTTTATAACGAAGAATTCCCACCCGAACCCAAAACATTAATGATGTTCTACAAGCGTCTCAGGGAAATTGACGTGCCGGAAATGATGGCGAGCATTATTCATGAGACCAAGGATAAGCCTTGGGATTATTACCGAGATCTAACCCGGCAACTTTGGGACGAAGCTCGCCACGCGATGATGGGTGAGGTTGGATTCATCAATCTCGGCCTAGACTGGCGCAAAGTCATGGTAAATTTTACTTGGTCCTTCGCACTCAATTCCCAGTTAAAACCCATCGAACGTCATGCGGTCCTTTATTTCATCGAGCAAGGATTGATGTCAAAGACCGGAAAGAGATTCGAATGGGAGGTAGGTTTGGCTTCCAAAAACCCGCTTGCAGGATTGTTCCAAGATTACGATTGGGCTGACGAAGTTCTTCACGCAAAAATCGGCCGCGACTGGTATGTAAAACAGTTTTCAACTCCGACAGAAGCCGTGGAATATGGGGATTTATGCTGGTCCCGCGTGCTATTGGGTTGGGAATCGTGGAGAGAAGAAGGACTGACAACCCACCGTAATTGGTGGCCAGAGGTTTACACAGCAGCTTGTAAACAATGGGGCATAGCACCTGATCCCAAAGTATTAAATTATAATACTACCTATCAAACAATTCGTGCTGATCTTAGGAACATCTCTGTTTCCGCCTAGTCCTGACCGAGAATGATCGCGGTTTTTCTCAAGGATATGATTCTTGCCTTTGATAGAGTTGTGATAGGATGGTGGTGTTTAGCCTAAAGAGGCGACAACCGCCCGAACCTGTTTGTTTGCAAAATCCAAGATCTGATAGCGACCCTGCGGCCCTGAT
>SXQI01000148.1 GCA_005793025.1 Verrucomicrobiales bacterium | reverse complement strand
ACCGGCTTCGGCATTGTGTGCCGACTAGTGGACGCTTACGGCCAGTGCTGGACGAATCTTGTGCAACATGACGCACGCTATCCTACGCATTCAAACCTTCGTCAACGCACGGTCGCCGGCCACGGCGATTCGGATTCCGCAGTCCAACTCATCATCGCGGCAGTGGATAAACCTGACCCTCGTCCAGTTTGGTATGCTGACTGGGGGACAGACCAAGGTGCGGCAACCAACAACCTTAACCGAGCACTCGATCGCGTGCTTCAGGAACGGGGTCAAGCTGGTTACGCCCTATTCAAAAGCCGACTTCGCCTCAGTTCAGCAGACAAATTCGGAAAACATACCGCAGAATTGGAACCTCCATTTGCTTTTTGGGTGGATACATTCCGTCCAGAGTTGAACGGTCGACGGTGGTATCATCGGTTCTCCGCGATCACAGCCCGCGCGGGTGGGTTTGATCTCGTTCGTGATTGCCTCACCGGTCACGGGGCTCTCGGTGCCCTCTACCCAACGAACACGACTCATCACCAAAAAGAAGGAGACACCGGAACGTTTTTGTATCTTGTCCCCACCGGAATGAACGACCCATTGGAGCCGACTTGGGGCAGTTGGGCAGGTCGCTATGGGCCCAATACCAATTTCCCCGGCCGGTTCTACTATTGGGCCTCTCAAACCGACGAGTGGAACAGTGCCACAAACCGCGATAACACACTTGCACGTTGGGCCACTTCCCTCCAAAACGATTTTAAAGCCAGACTCGACTGGTGTGTCACCAAGTTTTCCGAGGCGAATCATCCCCCTTCAGTTCGAATTCGAGGTGGAGTCAAACGGTCGGTGCGGAGCGGTGACAGGGTGATTCTCTCCGCAGATGAATCGAACGATCCCGACGGTCAATCACTTCGGTTTGGGTGGTTTGTTTACCCAGAACCTAGCAGTTTCAGGGGACCGCACCCCGTCCTTACGAACGCCGATCAGCCGTCCGTATCACTGATCGCCCCTAGCGTAACCGGCCCAGAGACTCTTCACGTCATCGTTTCAGCCACCGACAGCGGCGATCCCGCCCTAACTCGCTACCAGCGGATCGTGCTGACAGTTCTGCCAGCGGGCACCGCGATCCCTCCATCCAACCGGTAACGCGGCTACTGTAATCAGTTATTTTATTTGTCACTCGGCTGTCCTGTAGTATCTTGACCCGGTTGATAGGCGGGATGCCGATATTAACGTGAGAGACAAATCGTAGCAGCAGTTAATGTCCTAGAATTCGACTCGCCACAAAGGTTTTGATTACGCGGCAGGCTTTTTGAGCCTCCCGCCTTTGTTATTTTTTGGAAAGATGAACGTAAACACCAACGACGCCACCACAGCAGCACCTGTTGATTTGAAAAGGCAGAACGCATCCTTGCGCACCCGCCAACTGCAACTCGCCCGACAGGAAGAGGCTCTAGCCTTCGTCGCCCAATACATTTTGACAACGCAGGAAGCGGGGAGAACTCCCGAATTTCTGGCGAAATTGGTAGCCCGTCTTGGCGAGGATTCGACCGAGTTCCCCACACTCACTTCCTCAGCCTACTCAAACACGATCCCCCCGGAAGAACAGCCTCCTTATCCGGGTGATCGAGCCATCGAACGCCGGTTGAAATCTTATATCCGTTGGAACGCGATGGCGATGGTCGTCACCGCCAACCGTGAGGATAAAGGCCTTGGAGGGCATATCTCGACGTTCGCCTCTTCTGCCACGCTTTACGAAGTAGGATACAATCACTTTTTTCGTGCTCAAAACGACACCCAACAGGGCGATCTGATTTATTTTCAAGGTCATGCAACACCGGGTAACTACTCCCGAGCTTTCTTGGAAGGCCGATTAGAAACGCATCATCTCTCCCATTTCCGTCAGGAATTGGCAGAAGGGGGTGGGTTGTCTTCGTATCCGCATCCTTATCTGATGCCTGACTTCTGGCAGTTTCCAACTGTCTCGATGGGGCTTGGTCCCATCATGTCGATTTATCAGGCTCGGTTCATGCGTTACCTCAAGTCCCGGAACCTCCTGCCCCTAGGAGAGTCCAAAGTCTGGGCTTTTATGGGTGATGGTGAGTCCGATGAGCCCGAGTCCCTCGGTTGCCTGACGCTCCCGGTGCGTGAAGGTTTGGACAATCTTGTCTGGGTGATCAATTGCAACCTGCAACGGCTCGATGGCCCCGTCCGTGGTAATGGAAAAATAATTCAAGAGCTTGAATCTCTCTTTTTGGGTGCAGGTTGGAACGTCATCAAAGTCATTTGGGGAAGCGACTGGGATGAGTTGTTCAAAGCAGACAGCAAAGGTCTCCTCGCGAAACGAATGGCAGAAGTCGTGGACGGAGATTTTCAGAAATACTCCGTCGAACACGGGAGCTACATTCGGAAACATTTTTTTGGCAAATACGCGGAACTCAAAGAGATGGTCAACCATCTGACCGATTTCGAGTTAACCAAACTCCTCAGAGGCGGTCACGATGTGCGTAAGGTTTACACTGCCTACAAGGCTGCCACCGAACACAGGGGACAGCCCACAGTGATCCTTGCCAAAACCGTGAAGGGCTACGGATTGGGCGAAGCGGGCGAAGGCAAAAACATCTCGCATCAGCAGAAAAAAATGAACGAGAAGGAACTTCGTGAGTTCCGGACTCGATTCCAAGTCCCCATCAGTGACGAGGCGGTGGGAGAGACACCGTTCTACCGGCCTGCTTCGGATAGTCCAGAAATCAAGTACATGCTGGAGCGCCGTCAGGAATTGGGCGGATTCCTACCCGCTCGCAAGGTGCGTGCAAAGCCCTCCAACACTCCCGGATTGGATTATTTCAAAGAACTCCTCCAAGGCGGCCGCGAAGCGTCTACCACGATGAGTTTTGTCCGCATCCTCACGCTGCTCGTGAGGCACAAGGAAGTGGGTCGATTAATCGTGCCCATCGTGCCTGACGAAGCTCGGACATTTGGTATAGATGCATTGTTCAGTCAGATCGGCATTTATTCCCCCAAAGGCCAGTTGTATGAACCGGTCGATATCGGCAACCCTGCCTATTATCACGAAGCTAAGGATGGCCAAATCCTTGAAGAGGGAATTACCGAAGCGGGCTCTATTTCCTCCTTCGTCGCTGCAGGCACTGCTTACGCCAATTATGGCGTGAACATGATGCCATTCTACATCTACTATTCGATGT
>SXQI01000147.1 GCA_005793025.1 Verrucomicrobiales bacterium | reverse complement strand
TTTTTAATCGGCTCCGGAAGACTCCAGGGGTGTTCGATGACCTCGCGATACATGTCAGCGACATAGAGATTTCCGTCCGGACCGTTGCCTAATTGCACGGGGCGAAACCAGTTGTCACGTGAGGCGATAAACTCTCGGTTTAATTCATCACTGGGACGGGCTGCTATCGGGATTCCATTGGTGCTAAATAGTTTTTTGTGGTGAATGATATTCGCCCCACAATCGGCCACAAATAAATCTCCCACGAAGGACGAGCCCCATGCATCTCCGCGAAAAATGGTGAGCCCCGTCGCTCCAGAAAAGTAGCCTGAGACCCGACCCCCTCCTTCGAGCAGCCCGGGAGAGATCCCTTTCAGTCGCCATTTGGTGCGAATCACACGCCAACGTTCATCAGCACTAATGCGATAGATCTCCGCAGCCGGACCTTCCGTGGCGATATCGATGGTTGGAGCCAAGGAAGGGGGCAACAAACTTCGACTGGCGTAGATGTCATCATAAAGCACCGCGCGGGCGTGGCTCGAATTGGAGCACACATATTTTTGTCCCCAGTTATCGAAGGCGATGCCATATTGCCCCCCTCCTGATTCGGGACGGATTACACGTGTGACCGGGTCGAATGAGAAATCTCTAGTCCTAACGTCCACCGACGGCATTGAAGGCTGATGGGGATTGCGAATGGTGCCTCCGCTTCCGCCAGAGGCCCCATGGATTCGATTGTCGGGGCCCCAAGTAAGGCTGTTAAAAAGGGACTGAACATTTAGTTTCTCCTGAGCGGCTCCGAACCCGGTGAACACAATCTCCCGCGAATCGGCGACTCCGTCTTGTTGTTTGTCCTTGAAGTAAAGCAAGTCCGGTGCAGCCGCGACGAAAACCCCACCGTCATAGCAGATGATTCCTGTCGGCCAAGCCAGATTCTCTGCGAAGATTGTCGATTTATCAAAAACCCCATCTCCATCAGTATCCTCTAATCGGCGGATTCGTCCGAGTTTTTCCTCTCGATGCTCTGAATAGTCGCGCATCTCAGCTACGAAAAGACGACCGAACTCGTCAAAGCAAAAGGCGACTGGATCGACCACCAGCGGTTCAGCAGCAACTAAATCGATTCGAAACCCTTCTTTGACAACAAACCCTCGCAACGATCCACTTGGCTCGGTTGCAGGTAGGCGAGGAAGGTCATTCGTGGAGAGGACTGGAAGCGACTGAGCCACAAGCCTTGAGCAAAGAAGCAGGAGTAGCAGAATCGATTTCATGAGGTTAGGACTAATGTGACAATGGTCCCGATTAGTTTCAAGTTTACAGTTATGAGTTGACGGGTAAGACAGTCCCTAATACTATAGTAAAACAGTCGAGATACTAAAGATTGAAAAGTTCACCCATCATTTTGCTAAAAAACGGTTCTCCAGAAAAGACGAGTTCTCAAGCCATCCTTGCCATAGGAATCCTAAGGGTTACCTTCGGTGGCACCACCTAACGATGCGATCGTCCGATCCATTCAAACCGCTGATGATACCCCGTGTTGATTTTCCGACGATGGGAGGGCGTGGGTGGTTTGGAATTCCCGGGTTGCGCGTATTGTTCCTGTGGAGCCTGTTTCTGTTGGTTGGGAGCTTTTCCATTCCCGCAAAAACAACTCAGTTACTCAATGTTTCTTACGATCCAACCCGAGAGTTCTATGTAGAATTCAACGCGGCTTTCGCAAAGGATTGGAAAACAAAAACTGGTGAAGACGTGAGGATCGCGCAATCTCACGGAGGGTCGGGAAAGCAGGCTCGTGCTGTGATCGAAGGATTGGATGCAGATGTTGTCACCCTTGCATTGGGGTATGATATTGATGTGATCGCAAAGTTCGGGAAGCTGCTGGAAAAGGATTGGCAGGGGAGGTTACCGGAAAAAAGCTCGCCCTATACTTCTACGGTTGTGTTTATCGTCCGCTCCGGAAATCCGCACCGAATTCAGGATTGGGCCGATCTAGCTAAGCCTGAGGTGGAAATCATCATGGCAAATCCGAAGACCTCGGGTGGGGCGCGATGGAATTATTTGGCTGCTTACGGTGCGGCATTAAAGCGCCATCATGGGGATGAGTCGGCTGCACGAAAGTTTCTTGAGCAATTCCTGAGTAATATTCCTGTGCTAGATTCTGGGGCGCGTGGTGCGACGACAACATTTGTCCAAAGGTCGATGGGGGACGTGCTGGTGGCTTGGGAGAATGAGGCTTTGTTGGTTTTAGCAGAAAACAGATCAAAAAAACTCGAGTTGATTCGACCTGCTTGGAGCATTCTTGCCGAACCTCCTGTCGCAGTGGTGGATCGCACGGTGAAGAAGCGAGGAACGCAGGAGGTTGCAGAGGCTTATCTTAAGTTTTTGTATTCCGAGATCGGCCAAGAACTTTGCGCAAAACACTACTTCAGACCGAGACTCGGGGCCGTATTGTCCCGCTTTCAGTCGCACTTTCCATTGATGCAATTCTTCTCGGTGGATGAGATGTTTGGAGGATGGGAGAACGCCCACAAACGACACTTTAGCGAGGGGGGAGTTTTTGATCAAATTTCCGCAGAGATTGCGGGTCGTTCGCGATGATGTCTCGGAAATACAATTCGATGCCGGGATTTAAACGAACCATGGGGTTCACTCTAATCTACCTCGGCTTGCTGGTGCTGCTGCCTATTGGGGGGATGTTGTTTCGTGTGTTTGAAATGACATGGAGTGACTTTTGGCGTTTAGCCACGACCCCGAGAGCGTTAGCGGCCTATCGTCTCAGTTTCGGTGCTTCGTTTCTGGCAGCCATGGTGAACGCTGTGTTCGGCACACTCTTAGCTTGGGTATTAGTGCGTTATCATTTCCCTGGAAAACGATGGGTGGATGCGTTGGTTGATGTGCCGTTTGCGTTGCCCACGGCAGTCGCCGGGTTAACTTTAGCGAACCTGTTCAGTCCAAACGGTTGGCTCGG
>SXQI01000146.1 GCA_005793025.1 Verrucomicrobiales bacterium | reverse complement strand
TTGACCTTGGAAGTGACGCCATTCATCACGCCAGACGGGTTGGTGGTCATGGAGATTTTCCAGCAATTCGAGCAACGGGGTGCTGATGTGATCATCGACAAGAACCCGATCCCTGTGGTGAACAATCGTGAAGCCGAAGCCACGTTGACCTTGCGCGATAAGGATATGATTATGCTGGGTGGTTTCATCAGCGAGAATCGAAGTAAGAGCAAATCTGGTGTTCCTTTCCTGAAGGATATTCCCGGTCTCGGGTTTCTATTCCGAAGCTCGGCGAATTCGGATGATCGCACCGAGTTGATCATTTTGCTGAAAGCGACCATTCTTAAAACTCCGGAGGCTGCAGCTATCTTGGCAACCGCAGAACGGATGAACCAACCCGGCACCCGAAAAGCCATCGAAGATTTTGAAGCTTCCAACGACAAACGGCAGAAAGCTTTCGACAAATCCTCGAAGAAAAAGAACACCAAATAAACCGTTTTCAAGTCCATTCGATCAACGGAGCCGCCAGATCGCTGGGGCTCCGTTGATTGCTTTTACTTTACAGGAAAGCCCTGTTGGGGTGAACGTTGTGCTTAGAGATGTCGTTAACCACTCGTCAAATTAGTCACCTCCGCAGTTTGGGGCAAAAACTCGAACCTATCCTTGTAGTGGGTAAGAATGGATTGAGTGATGCCTTTATTAAATCGGTGGATGAAACATTGCAGCATAATGAGCTGATCAAAATCCGATTGGGAGAACTGAAGGAAAAGCGCAAAACGATTGCACCGGAATTAGCAGTCAAAACAGGTTGTGAATTGGTGACATTGGTGGGGCATGTGGTTGTGCTTTATCGTCAACACCCCGACCCTGCTAAACGAAAAATCTCCCCTTGAATCGCGGTTTCGCCCTTTCATCTAAACGGAGCCTAACGAGTTCTCCATGGCTATTCTGATCAATCCAGAGATTTCGCCGCAGTCGTTGATTCCAAAAATACGTCAGCTGTGGAAGTTGTCTGGTGTCAAGATTCAGCGGTTGCAAAGTCGGTGGAAACCGGGCGATGGGACACCCGTATTTACGAAGCAGGGAATTTATACGACGCGTGGATGGACTGAGTGGACCCAAGGATTTCAATTCGGTTCTGCGTTAATCCAGTATGAGGGAACGGGTCAGGACGAATTCTTGTTGATGGGTTTGCGGGGCACACGTGACCGCATGGCCACTCACGTGTCGGACATCGGTGTTCATGACCATGGATTTAACAATGTTTCTACCTACGGAAATCTTTGGAGAATGGGATGTGAAGGGACGTTGCCGCTGGAACTCATCAACCGTGAGGCTTGGGAGTTAGCTCTGAAAGTATCAGGAGCTATTCAAGCGGCTCGATGGACTCGGGCTGCGGGAGGTGGCGGTTTTATTCATTCATTCAACGGCCCGCATTCGCTCTTCATCGATACGCTTCGTTCGTTGCGATCACTGGCGTTGTCACATCAGCTCGGTCATGTATTGATGAGCGAAGGAGGGGAACAAGTTTCCCTTCTGGATCGGCTAGTGCTCCATCTCGAGGCCACCATCAAATTTAATGTTTTTTTGGGGGCTGGCCGAGATGCTTACGATGTTTGTGGTCGAGTGGCACACGAGGCCATCTTCAATACCAAAGATGGTCAGTTTCGGTGTGCGAACTCGCAGCAGGGGTTTTCAGGGCTGACCACTTGGACTCGCGGTTTAGCTTGGGCGATCTGCGGGTTCGCGGAACAATGGGAATTCATCCAGTCTAGGCCTTCCAGTCAGTTCCCTGAGGGTTCACCTAAGGCAGAAGTCTTAAAGTCCGTCCGCAATGCCGCGATTGCAACCGCAGATTTTTATCTCTCCCAAACACCAACGTGCGGTGTGCCCTATTGGGACACAGGTGCGCCGGGCTTGGTTCGTCTAGGTGATTACCTAGACCGTCCAGCGGATCCGTTCAACGAACATGAGCCAGTGGACAGTTCGGCGGCAGCCATTGCTGCTCAAGGATTACTCCGACTCGGTCGGCTGCTTGGAAAGTCACGGGGGAAAGTTTATTGGCAGGCGGGTTTGAAAGTAGCAGAGACGCTTTTTTCTGAGCCGTATCTTTCCACTGACGAAAATCACGAAGGCCTGTTGTTGCATTCGGTTTATCACCGACCCAACGGGTGGGATTACATCGCACCCGGTCAGAAGGTACCCAATCATGAGAGTTCGATGTGGGGAGATTACCACTTGCGGGAACTCGCACTTTTGATCCAACGAGAGGCTCAGGGGCAGCCGTGGCTGCGCTTTTTCTAAATCCAGTCAGGTGAGAGAATCACTTCTGACGGCTAGAGGTGCGATCAGACAGCCAGATCATGTCCTTGTTGTTGGCTGAAGCAACGTTCAACGCGAGGTTCCCGTTGTAGGTCGGTTTGGGGCGGGTGCGTGGATCGATCCACTTGTGGATTTCGGCGTGACCATCAGCAAACGAAATGCCTGCAGCTCCATTATGGTAGCTGGCTGGAAAATCAACGATGCGAGCGGCTGATGAGGATTCAACCATTGTATTTGCAAACCCGCCGGCATTCATACTATCCGGGTGTTCATCAAGCATAACCCAACATTGAGCAGGGCTCGGTCCGGTGATGTCCGAATACTTGTAGAATACTTTGTACTTCTTTGAACTCACGTTGGCCCCGAACCCTGCGGGGTCCAACCAGTCACCCGGGCCAAAGGCCTGACTCATGCTCATGCTTCGAACACGGGGGAGCTTCTTGCCTCCGATGGTGACCGTGCTGCGATCAGCCGGGCAACGATATGTCGCGACGGTTTTGAGAACGTAAGCGAACTTAGACCGCTTTGGATCCTGCAATGCCAGAGTATTCGTGTTGTCAGGATTTCCGGGGCTGAAATCAAGCCAACCATCAACCCATGCAGTCGGTTCTACGGGTTTGACGTAACCTGACGTCGTGAGTCGATCGTTGTTATCGTCAGCGTAAAGTTGCCAGACCAACTGAAGCTGTTTGAGATTACCCATGCAAGAAATGCCCTCAGCCTTGGTTTTTGCCTTGCCCATTGCAGGCAGGAGCATGCCCGCGAGGATCGCGATAATCGCGATAACGACTAACAACTCGATGAGGGTAAAAGCGCGATTGGGCCACCGAATTTGACCATGTTTCATGTGAATCATCTTCCTAACACTGGGTAAGCTTCATTCAAAGCCTCTGGGCCTCGAGTGGCAACCTTTTTTGTTTCTCTATTCGAGGAAATACTGGCGCGAGGGAACTGACTGATTAATATCGCCTGTATGTCGTGGAATGTCCTCATATCCTCTCGAGTATTCGATGTTGTCGGAAGCGATGCTTTGGCAAAGCTCCGGGCGGCTGGTTGTCGATTGGACGCCCCATCCCCTTCCGGGCCATTCTCCGAGGACAGTCTGTTTGAGAAACTTCAGGGAATCGATGCGGTGTTAGCGAGCCCTGATGCTTTTTCCGCCAGAGTGCTCGAGTCGGAAGCAGCGCGCCAATTGAAGGTTATTTCGCGCTGGGGTGTGGGTTATGACTCGATTGATGTCGCCGCAGCTACGAGGCAAGGGATCGTGGTAGCTTTCACACCGGGTTTGCTTAATGAAGCGGTCGC
>SXQI01000145.1 GCA_005793025.1 Verrucomicrobiales bacterium | reverse complement strand
GAGAGTGCGATGAGATCTAGTTGCCCGTTTCCATCCAGATCGGTGGCGATGACTGGTGATGATTTATGATAAACTGCGGAAGAGTTGACCTCGAAGGGAAGGACAGCAGTTTCAGGATTAAAATGAAGGTTGATAGGTGAGCCATCGGCTCGCCACGCTTTCAATCCGCCGATTAAATTTTGATTGTTCTCCCGATTCGCGAGGTTTGGATAGCCGGGCAATGGAACCAATACGTCCGCTTGACCATTTCCATCGACGTCAACCAAGGTCGGACTTGTCCTTACCGAGCGATTCTCCATAGGTTCACTCGGCCAACCCGGTGCTTCGAACCCGTCTGATTCGATCAAGTGAACTCGCCGTGTGAAGTCACCAACCGCCGCGATACAGAGTTGTCCGTTCTGCTGAATATCCCCAAGAGCGATTGGCGTTGTGAAGGATTCCTCGCGCAGCACGGGAAAGTGGGGCCATTTTTTTCCGTGCTTATCGAAAACATACAGTCCTCCGGAGCTTGGGTTTTGCGATCGTGCAGAAGCGATCACGATTTCGAGTTCTCCATCTCCGTCAATATCCCCAAGCACTGGAGAGATCAGGAAAGTTGCAGGGGTCATGCTTTTCCAAATCGGCCCCGAAGGAACGGCTAGATTGTAGCAAGCGATTCCTCCACAGCCGTCTGGCACGATGATTTCAAGCCCCGGGAATTCAGGTAACAGGTCGCCGATCGCCGGGCTCTGCCGCATCACGGCATTGGTTGCGAAACAAACCGCGCTCTCCCACTGGTGGAACAGGTGGCCTGTCCCGTCGTAAACGCAGAGATCCACCACATCCTTCCCATTTCGGTTTCCCGCTAAGTTTGAAAGAGTGACTACTAGGTTTGTCCCATCGCCACGCACGGGTGCGATTGCCTTGCCCGTATTCCCAAGGGCTATTTTGACTGGCCAATCCCCCGCCACAGGTTTCCCATCTCCGTGGAATGCCAGAAGTTGTGAACCTGCTTCCACAAGGATTTCAGGTTTTTGATCGCCGACGAGGTTCCCGATTACGGGGGTGTCTGCAGAGGTTCCATCCAACGGCAACGCTCGCTCCCACAATACGGAACCGTCCGAACTGAATACCTTGAGGGAAGGTGGCGTGTCTGATCCGCTTTGAACTAGGATGATTTCAGTGCGGCCATCTCCGTCCAAGTCAGAAACCTGAGCAGTCCGCCAGTCCTCTTCGGAAATTGTTCCCGCGAAGTCAATATGAACAGGCCAACTTTTCCTCAACGTTGAATCGAGGAACAGATGTGCCGCTAGATTGGTTCGAGAACGCCCGGTCCCGGGATTCGAGCTTGTTAAACGAAGGGCATAATATCGGTCAGGTTTCAGGGTGGATGTATCCCAACTAGCGATGGAAGTGTTCACCCAACCAAAGGGTCCACGAGGTTCCAATGTGATGCCGTGAGTTGTCCATTGTGTGGGCACGAGCCCTTCTCCAACCTCGAGTGAGAAGAGTGATTCAGGTCCAAAGGCAGTGCCATGAATCATGTGGGTTTCACCAAACCTTAAGATGTCAGAATTCTGTGGGGAATGAATTCTGGTATTCGCAACATCAGTGCGGAATTTCGTGCCCACGAGTTGAGTCAACCCGTTTGTCAAAAGTCGCGTCAGTTTCACTCGGATGGTGTTAGTCCCGTCAGGCAATAAAGTGGAATCTACGGAAATCGAAAATGCAGGATTTGTCGGTGCTAATGTCAGATTTGTGATTACTTGCCACAGCGTAGGATCAGATCCAAAGCCGATTTCGACGATTGCCTCAAAAGTTTGTTGAACGGTCGCACCTCCTTGAATCTGAATCATCCCAATGGAAGTCGGAGGCGCGGAGAGAAAGGACAGGGGAGGGGTTGTGGGGTTTCCTGCCACAGCTTGAGCAGCGTTGATGAGTCCACCAATTGGCTGGTCAGAAATGACGGGTTCGAGGCTATCCGACAGAATGCGTTCCAAGTCAGATCGTAGGAACTCGGGGTGAAGCGAAAGCACTAAAGCCGCAACTCCTGAGACATAAGCGGCAGCCATCGAGGTGCCACTCTGTGAATCATAGCCTCCGTTCAAGGTGGTTGAAAGAACCGCTTGGCCGGGTGCCGCAACCGTTACCTTAGAGCCGTAGTTTGAAAAAAATGCTCTTTCGTTGGCTTCATTCAATGCGGCGACGGCGACGACCCCAGAGAGGTTTGCAGGGGATTCCAAAGCGGAGGTGTGAGTATTACCGGCAGCCGCTACGAAGAGGATCCCTGCGGCACGGGCCTCCTGAACAGCATCCTCCAAAGCCCGACTTTTCTCAGTGAGGCCCCAACTTGCGTTGATGATCTGTGCTCCGTTTCGTCGTGCGTAATCAATCGCTTCGATGGCACCTCCTACTGTTCCGTTACCGGTTTCGTCGAACGATTTGATCGCCATTAACGATACTTCCCAACATACACCCGAAATGCCGATGCCATTATTTCCAACTGCGCCGATGATCCCAGCGACATGGGTGCCATGAAAATGATCATCCATCGGGTCGTGATCATGTGAAATAAAATCATATCCATGCAGATCATCGATGAACCCGTTACCGTCATCATCCTTACCGTTTCCCGCAACTTCACCTAGATTAATCCAAACATTCGCGGCTAGATCGGGATGATAATAGTCGATGCCAGTGTCAATCACCGCTACCCGAACTTTTCGACTGCCGGTCGTGAACGTCCAAGCCTGCGTTGCGAAGATTTCTGCCCCCGGTTTGCCGAAGTAAAGATTAGTGTTCTGCAGCCCATACTGTGTTCCAAAATCGAAATCGTTCGGGATCCTTCGTGGCAAATCAGGGGGAAGTTTCGAGGTTTTAACAACAAAGTTGGGCTCTGCGTATAGTACATCTGGGTGGAGGGCTAATCTGTTTGCAATAACTTGAGGGTCAAGTCCGGGTTTGAGTTCGAGCAAATACAGGTTTTGCCTCAAACTGCCTTCGCCAATAGCCGCTTGCAACGGGCCTTTGGTTCCCTGTAGCAATCGCCGCGCAATTGTGGTGCCTAGAAAAGCAGGTGGCACCGTGCTGATCGGTTGTGTGGATGGTCGCAAGCGAACTAATACTTGTCCGAGAGGTTCCGTGCTGACCGGAGCATCCGTCGTAGCTCCAACTAAAAGAGGGTTCAACCAAAACGGAAGACAGCACACAAGCCACAGCACCAACACACAATAAACTCGAAAGTTGATGCGAATAGTGACCATGCAAAGAAACTAGTCCGAATGGAAAGTCATTGGTTCGGGATACTGGCCTGTAACAAGTTGAGAAACGTAGGTTCGTCCAGTATTTTTACGCCAAGTTGTTGAGCTTTTTCCAACTTGGAACCAGCTTCTGCCCCAGCCAACACATAGGATGTTTTCTTACTCACACTCCCACTCACTTTGCCGCCTGCTTCCTCGATCAGTGCTGTCGCTCGTTCGCGTGTGAGTGTCGGAAGTGTTCCGGTGAGGACGAATGTGAGATGGGCAAACGGTCCTGAATCAACCCTTTTCTCAGGTTGGTAAAGTCCGGATGTAAAATTCAACCCGCAACCACGCAATCGTGCGATCAGTGCTTGGTTCTTCGGATCGCGGAACCAGTTGACGACACTCTCCGCGATGACGATGCCCACGTCCTCGATTTGTTCCAGCTTTTCTTGGGAAGCTTGTCCAATGTCGTCCAGAGAGGGAAAATGACGACCTAATGATTTTGCGCTCCCCGCGCCAACGTGGAGTATTCCGAGCCCAAAGATCACGCGCCAAAGATCGCACGATTTACTGGAAGCTAATCCATCGAGAAAGTTGCGAGCAGACTTTTCACCCATCCGTTCGAGACCAGAGATCTGTTCCAAGGACAATTGGTAAAGGCTCGACACATCGTTCGCGAGGTTTCGGGCCACCAACTGTTTTACGAGAACTTCTCCCCCGCCTTCGATATCCATTGCGCCCCTTGAACACCAGTGTTCGAGTCGTCCACGCACTTGTGCTGAGCACTGAGGATTTTGGCATCGCCACACCGTTCCGCCTCCAGTCGGAACCGTGGTGCGTTCGATTCCCCCTTGGCATTCAGGACACACTTTGGGGAATTCGAAATTGATCTCGGTTCCTATGCGTTTCTCCAGCACCACACGGACCACGGCTGGGATGACATCGCCCGCTTTTTCGATGACAACTGTATCCCCAACTCGGATGTCTTTGCGGCGCAACTCATCCTCGTTGTGAAGGGTGGCACGCCGGATGGTGCTCCCCGCGAGGAACACTGGTTCAAGCTCGGCAACTGGGGTCAGCGCCCCGGTTCGTCCAACTTGAATCGTGATCGTCCTCAACTTGGTTTCCGCTTGTTCCGCCGCGTATTTATAGGCGATCGCCCAACGGGGTGCTTTGGCTGTAAACCCTGCCCGCTCTCGCAACGCGATGTTGTTCAGTTTAATCACCGCTCCATCCGTGTCGTAATCGAAGGAACCTCGCACGCCTGCCAATTCTTCCAGCGCTGAGACGATGGAATCAGGCTCCGCACAGAACCAAGTTCGTTCTGGAGTCTGAAAGCCGAGCGAGTCGAGCAAATGCAACGTGGCTGCCTGTGTCGATGGTAGTGTGGCTGCGCTGGAATCTGAGAAACCAATTCCATAAACAAAGAGGTCGAGTGGTCGTTTAGCAACCTCGCGCGGATCTAATTGTTTGAGAGAGCCTGCTGCTGCATTGCGAGCGTTGGAAAAGGGTTCTTCCCCAGCGGCAATCCGGTTTTCATTGAGTTTCGAAAACCCTTTTCTTCGTAGGAAAACTTCCCCTCGAACTTCGAACTTTCCATGAAAGACGTCATGGGATTTCGGATTGAGCCGGAGTGGCACGCTCCGAATCGTTTTGAGATTGGCAGTGATATCATCCCCGGCGACCCCGTCTCCGCGGGTTGCTCCCATGGTGAGTAACCCATCCTCATAGCGCAGATTCACCGCTAGGCCATCGATTTTTGGTTCTAGAATCCATTCGAGTTTTTCCTCAGGAAGAAGTCGTTGCAACCGGTTCACGAATTCTCGAACTTCTTGCTGGGAATACGTGTTGTCGAGGCTCCGCAATGGTGTCAAATGTTCCACCGAACGAAACGCGCTGAGTGGTGTTCCTCCAATCCTCTGACTTGGAGAATCGAGAGAGGATAACTCTGGATAATCACGCTCCAGAGCCAGTAGTTCATGGTAAAGCCGATCATACTCTTGATCAGAGACCACCGGGCAATCGTGACGATAATACGCCTCGTCATGCTGGCGGATTTGCTCCACAAGCTGGGTGTGTCGAAGGTGGGCGTTTGCAAAAACCATAGGGCTGGGCAACGGTCAACCAACAATCACGAAATCCTCAACTCTATGCGAGTTTTTTTCTAGCCCTCCCAGATTTCTCGGGTGCTGGGTCGGGGTCAGATCAGACCGACTAGTTTTCGACCCAGCCAATAAAGGGAGAGTAGGGCAAGTAGGATTCCACCCCAGACTGGGTGACTCCAGAGGCGAATTCTTTTTTCGGTGGGTTCTGGTTCTGGAAGAATAGAAATTTGGCGGACGAGCTCCGGCAAACCGTCGGGACTGACACTTTTTCCCCCAGTAAGTGCTGCAATTTCTGCGAGGATTTGTCGGTTGATGGGTTGCCCTATTTTTTCTTTAGATGGGCTGACCGCGACGATTTTGGTTTCGAGTTTGCGTTGGTGTTTTTCTGAGGCAATGGTGATGTTGTAGGCTCCTGCCTCTTTCAAGGTATGAGAGAGCTTGAAGACCCCCCAACCGCCGGGTTCCGCATCCAGTTGGATTTGTTCGGTTTGTCCTGAGGGTGAATGGATGGTGCCCTCAATGTGCGGTTCCTCAATCGGCGACCCAGCGGCGTTCAATACTGTCGCTTGCATGAACAGCGTGTCCCCAGGTTGAGGAGATTCAGGGGTGTAACTCAGCCGAATTCCTTGTTGTTCTGATAGGTGACGTTGGTGAGACATCCACCGGACAACCTGACTCCAGAATCGATAGTGGAACTTATCTTCAACCCCTCGTCGCCAGCGCCATGCACTATCGGTTCCTAAGAATAGAACCTTTCCGGTGCCTGCATTTCGGGTTACTAGGAGAGGCATGCGACCTGATGCGCTCCGGAGTGAAGAATGCACGCCGAGGACTTCTGAACCAGGTCTGCTTTTCTGGACAGCAGCAGACCAATAGAAGCCGGGTAACTGTTTCCAGATTTCCTCGTTGCGGTTTTCGTCGGCGTCGAATCGGGTCAGGAGGTGCCTCCGACCAGTGGTGGATAGAGAGAGGACATCCTCGTTCTGGAGAGGCATACCTTCTGGGCGTGAGGAATCAAGCACAACGGGAAGAATATCTTGTAGTGCTGACTGGGGGAGTGTGGTTTGCCGACCACGGCGCCCCGGAATCAGGACGAGGCCGCTGGATTGCTGTTCAACCACACCTCGGATCAGCTCGGCATCTTGGAGGGAGAGTTCATCGGGTCCGATGCCCACATCGCCGAGAAAAATCACGTCGTACACTGAGAGAGCCTCTTTGCTTCCTGGAAAGCGTGGAAGGTAGTTACGGCCTCCACCCAATCCAAGTTCAGGATGGAAAAGGACGCAAGACACTTCAACCCCTGGGTCACGAGCGAGCGCGTTGCGGAGAAATCGGTACTCCCATCGCGGATACGAATCGACGACGAGAACCTTGAGCGAATCGAGGCGAATGTTGAGGCTCAGAGTTTGCTCATTGTTTTCCGGAATGGCTTCCTCGGTTTCAACTGGAAGTGAAAGGGTCAAGGTGGCGGGGCCGGCGGTGTTTGGCGAGAACAAGATCGAGTCGCGGACCTCGCCTAATGGAGGAATGGTGATCGTTTTTTTTGTTTCTTCCCGGGTGCCTTCTCGGAGGACGATTTGAGTTTTAACTTCTCGAGCCAAGCGACTTTTGACGAGGAATGGAAGGGTGATTTGCTCGCCTACTAAGCCGTATGATGGGGGGTTGATGGATTCCAGAGTCAGATCGGGGAGTGGATTCTCACGTCCGACCGAGACCGAAAAAATGGGGATTTTTTCCTGCTCATACCGGGTGGCGATGCCCAATGGCGATTTGCCTTGGTTCCAATCGCCGTCCGTCAACACCAGAACTGCTTTAAGGTTATTGTTCCTTTGCAGCAATTCTTCAAGAGGTAGTGACAGGTCTGTTGCCGGGTCGGCCATGCTCGGAGCACGGTTGGTTCCCGGCGCAGAAAAACTTTCGACGTGAACTCTGGCGGTCCGAGCTATGGGCTCCCACGTCTGTTCTTTGACATTGGCTTCGACCCATTCTTCTCGACTCTTCACCGCGTTGGTGGTCAACAGGATGTCGCGAGTTTCCATGCTGCGGGAGCGGTCGATCAAAACAACGACTTCTGGCTGAGTAGTCCGACGGATGCTTTGAACCCATTCTGGACGCAGCAATGTGAAAAGTAAGCTCGCGATGAGGATGAAGCGTAGAGTTTCCAGCAAGCCGATTTTTGCGTGCCTCCCAGAGCGATCCCAGTTTTGATAGCTGAGCCACACCGCGAAGGACGCTAGACCGACAGCGATTATCCAGAGCAAATTGGGTGCTGAAAAGGACCAATGGCTCATATGGTTTGGGGACGGGAAGTTCCAGAGGTTTGAGAGACGGGCTGATTCCCCACTGAATCCGATCGCCGTTTGGGTAAGAGAAGCCAACCCTCGACGAAGAGCATGATTAACATGCCCCCAAGAAAGAATCGCCAGACCTCCCCCTGAAGGGCCGATTTTTCTCGACCACTCTCGTTGAAAAGGTGCATGGGCAAGCTAGCGAAGAGTTTACGTGCTTCTTCGACGGGCAAAACCTCGCGCTCGTCCTCCAAGGCGGGACGGTTGACCGCCATCACAGTTTCTCCCGAACGATAAACGCCTGCGTTCCAGCGCGGGTCTTGCGAGTTGCCTTCCATTGAAACCCATGGTTGGGCACCATCATTCGCGGTTAATTCGCCGCATTCGATTGAGCGAATGGATTGTAATCGGCGACCTCCCAATTCTAGTAATCGACGGATCATGGGGACCAACAACGGCCCATCACCTAATTCAGACCACTGAATCGAAGGGAGCGACGAACAAAAAAATACCTGACCTTGGCCCTGCGGTTCACGTGTCAGAAACGGGGATCCATCGGTGAATGCTGCAAGGATTGTGGGGTTACCAAGGATTGAACGCCGTCGCATAAACTTGGTATCGCGGACGGGGAGCGAGAAGCCTTCTTCGGTTTTAGCTAATGGCCCTTCTTCTTCGATCCATTTTTGTATAGGCCAACCTGTCGGCGTTGGTGCCAGTTGGGTTTCCCCCCATGCAGTCTTGAGAAATGACGTAGAGGAGGCGACTGCATTCGTATTCGCGTCTGGGAAAAACAGGACCGCTCCACCGGTTTGAGCGAATTGCAGAAGTTTATCTGTGGTAGACCCGCTGGGCAATGCACCCTGCCAAATAATCAACGAAGATTTGGAGAAATCTTCGGTTGTAGATTGGGTAGCATCAATCACACGGCTCTCAGAATTCCCAGAGGCAATTTGGAACAGGCGACCCAGCCTAGTATCACCGGTGACGATGGTTGCCCGGAGCGACGCAGGCGGGCCGTATGCAAAAAACACCGAATTATTCCGAACGTTGTGGTCGTTAACTAATTCAAATTTCCCCCATCCTCCATTCGTGGCATTCGAAATGTCGATGGTCTGGCGAAAACGTAAGATCGATCCTTCAGCACGGATTTCGCGTTGGGCGATGGCTCCATTTAACGTCAACGATAAGGGGAGCTGTTGCACCGTTGCCGTTGGGCGCTCTAGTAGCATCGAGAGCCGTAACTGGGGTTTCTGTCGGAGGCTCGGCGGGATGAATTCAGCGATGCGGAGACTGTCATCTGAACTTTCGGAATCGGTCATTGGGAGAAGCCGAATCTGGACGCGTTGAGGGAGAGCTTGGAATTGGGCGACGAGATCAACCCAGACAGGGTCGTTGGGTCGCCAGTTAGATTTCTGCAAGTCTGACGCCAGCCATATTTCAGCACCTCCGGCTTTGTTTTCAATAAGCCAACGGAGAGCGACCCGAAAAAGGCCCGGAATGTCCGCCGCTGTATCCGAAGGTTGAACCGTGGAAAGGGTTGGTAACGTTTTGAGGCTGGAAATCTCCTGAGCTTGGCGTGTCGCACTATCAATCACCACCAAATGGCTCGACTCAGAAAAGGGGCGAGCGGCGTCAACGAGCAATCGAAGGGATTCTTCCCGTTGAGAACCGGTTCCTTCGGCAGATTTGAATTCCATGCTCGCGGATCGGTCTACAAGAATCAGGATGACATCCGGTGCAGGTCGGAGAGCCCATCCGAGCCACCCGCCCGCGAGCGGTCGAGCGAGGAAAAGGATGAGCATCATGACGGCAAGCACCCGTAATGCTAAGATAAGGAACTGTCGAAGTTTTGCATGGCTGACCGAACTGCGCGTTGCAGCAACCAAAAAGTGCATCGCGCCCCACGGTTGGGGTCGGTGCCTAAGCCGGTTGATCAGATGAATCACGATCGGCACTAGAAGCAGCGGCAGCCCCCACAATATAAATGGTTGGAGAAACGTCACGGCTGATCAGGCAAATTTGGCGTATTGTGCTCTTTCAATCAAAAATCCAGCCAAAGTCGGCTCCAACGATTCATCGGTTAATACACTCCGATAGTCCACTTTGATTTCACGAGATCGGTCTCGGAGTTGATTCAAAAAACCATTGAACTGACGCAAGTATTCCTCTCGGATCATTGCGGGTTCCGTGACGATTCCGAACGAACTTTCCAAATCCTGAAATCGCACAGGGCGGTCAAATTTGAAATCAACCTCCGCCCTATCGAGTAATTGAAAAAGGACAACGTCGTGTTTCTTGAATCGAAGGTGCTGCAACGATGAGATCAACGGTTCTAGATCAGTGAAGAAATCCGAAATAACGACCACCATCGCTCTCGGCCGGATTCGTTCAGCAAGCTCATGGAGTGCAGCAGGGAGCCCAGTTTCACCTTTGGGTTCCGTTTGGTCGAGTGCTTCCAAAAATGATTGCAAATGGCTGGGAGTTCGACGAGGGGGCACCTCGGCAACAGCCTTTTTGTTGACGGCAAGCAATCCAGCGGCATCCCCTTGGTGGATGAGTAGGTAGGCCATCATCGCAGCGAGACGCTTGGCGATGTCAATTTTTCGTGCCTCGGGCTGGGAGCCGTAGCCCATTGAGCCGCTGGCATCAACGACGAAAAAACAGCGTAGATTGGTTTCAGCCTCGAATTCTTTGAGATAAAAACGGTCGGTTCGCGCGAACACGCGCCAATCCAACCGGCGGATATCGTCTCCGGGTGCGTAATTCCGGTATTCTGCAAATTCCACGCTGGATCCCCGATGGGGACTTTTGTGTAGTCCAGAAATACTGCCTTCCATGGGCAATCTGGTCACAAAAACCTGCGCCATCAACCGGGCGAGTAGGGACGGATCAAGGTATTTGGTCGCCAGCGACTCAGCCACGGGCCGCCTCTCCCCGAGCTTCTTCCAATAGACATTGGATGATTTTAGTGCTGGTCATCCCTTCGGCTTGTGCTTGAAAGTTGGTGAGTATTCGGTGAGTTAAGACTGGCTCAGCCACTGCCTCAAGGTCTTCCATACGCACAAGATAACTCCCTTGTAATACAGCCCGAGCTTTTGCCCCTCGAATAAGGTATTGGACTGCTCGTGGGCCTGCGCCCCAAGTCACCCACTTTTTTACAGAAGGGGACGCATCCGGAGAGTTGGGGCGTGAACGTCTCACTAGATCTACTGCTAAATCATAGATATGGTCTGGAACAGGGACTCGTTGCACCACCTCTTGGAAACGAAGAATCTCTTCGCCATTCATCAGCTTAGTGAGTGCTTGAACAGTCGAACCTGTTGTCTCACGAGCGATCCGGCGTTCTTCCTCCAATGTAGGATAGTTCACATGGATGAAAAACATGAACCGATCGAGTTGGGCTTCCGGCAACGAGTAGGTCCCTTCTTGTTCGATAGGGTTTTGAGTGGCCAATACAAAAAACGGAGAGGGAAGGGGAAACACCCGTCCAGCAACCGTCACGCGATGCTCTTGCATGGCTTCGAGCAGAGCAGCTTGAGTTTTTGGCGGGGTCCGGTTGATCTCATCGGCTAGAATGATGTTGGCAAAAACTGGGCCTTTGACGAAGACGAATGCTCGACGACCGGGTTGATCGGTTTCTTGAAGGATATCGGTTCCCGTGATGTCAGAGGGCATCAGGTCTGGAGTGAACTGGATGCGGCTGAACTCAAGGGACATCACTTGGGAAAGTGAGTTGATGATGGTGGTTTTTGCCAGCCCCGGAACACCCATCAAAAGGGCATGACCTCGGGCTAGGATGCAGATCAACAACCGTTCGATGACTTCGGATTGCCCAATAATCGCTTTGCCGATCTCGAGCCGCAACGATCCGTATAAGGCTCGGAGTTCGGTGATGGCTGCAACATCCCCATGGGTCGCCTGCGGGGTTGTCTCAAGGCTTTTAGTAATCTCGGAGCGGTCAGTCATAGTGCTATAATCGGTCGGAAGTTACGCTGCCAGAGCGAGAAGGGCAACGTCTTGCTGCATTATTGTCGCAACTCGTTGAAAACGTCCCCAATCGGTCTCAATAAAGTTGTCAATGCCCCACGATCGCTTATGGTGACCCCGTCAACGAGCTTGTTTATATGATCACGATTCGATGGTGCTTCATTCTTAAATCTCTCTTCATTTTGCCGTTGATTGCCTTCGTTGGTTCCGTGCATGGACAATCTTCAGTTAAATTGAACGAGATCCTCGCGAACCCCCTAGTTTCGCTCAATCCTTCGGGAAAAGTTACTGATTGGGTGGAGCTTTTTAACACAGCTACCACCGAGGTTAATCTGGCTGGGTTGAGTTTGACGGATGATCCGCTCAAGCCTCGAAAATGGGTGATTCCTACGGGAGTCAAAATCGGTGCACGTAGTTATTTACAGGTCGTGTTGACTGGGGATGAACCGGCCAGTCTTGTGGCGCAACCTGTGTTGAATGCTGGATTTGGACTTAAATTGTCGGGCTCCAAACTCTCCCTGATGTCTGGGGACGCGGTTCCGATTGTGTTGGACTCTGTAGATTTTGGTTTGCAACTGCCCGACTTATCCATCGGTCGCATTCCTGACGCGACGGGAGCATGGGGTTTGAACAAACCCAGTCCTAAAAACGCCAATCAAGCCCAATCGTTGAGCGCGACGAGCGGTCTTCGCCTCAACGAATGGATGGCGAATCCTTCTTCGGGTGATGACTGGTTCGAGCTGTACAATTCGGGCGGTTCTCCCGTTTCATTAGAGGGGCTTCACCTGACTGACGATCTGACCAAAAAACTAGCCTTTCCCATTCACGCGCTCTCGTTCATCGGAGTTGGAGCTGATGCTTATGTGCGTTTTTGGGCGTCTGGAAAAACGAATAGCGGCCACGATCACACCAGTTTTTCCCTGAAAGCAGGAGGGGAAGCATTGGGTTTATTTACCACAACCAGTGTTCAAATTGATGCAGTCACATTTGCAACTCAAGGCCAAGATGTTTCCCAAGGCCGACTTCCTGACGGCTCTCCCAACATCGTGACCTTTTCCCAAGTGCCATCGCCCGCAGAATCTAATTATGAGGGCGTCAATGGTCTCATTGTGAACGAAGTGCTTAGCCATACGGATCCACCACTCGAGGATGCTGTCGAGTTTTTGAATACCAGCACTCAACCCATCAACATTGGCGGATGGTTTCTAAGCAATAAACGATCAGAACTCAAAAAATGGTTGGTGCCGCTGAATACGTGGATTCCAGCTCATGGATTCAAAGTTTTTTATGAGCGAGATTTCAATGCTGGAAACCTGCTCATTCCGTTTACTTTTAACTCAGCGCACGATGATGAGGTCTACCTTTCTCAAGCAGATTCCACAGGGAAATTATCGGGGTACCGGAT
Organism: Verrucomicrobiales bacterium; assembly: GCA_005793025.1. GTDB lineage: Bacteria > Verrucomicrobiota > Verrucomicrobiia > Limisphaerales > SXQI01 > SXQI01. The sequence goes on along the minus strand of SXQI01000145.1, from coordinate 7,214 downwards.
TGGTCAAGCATTTGAGGCTTCTCAGAATGGAGTTTCTTTCGGCCATTACGAGACGAGTGTTCCCGGGGATTTCAAGTTCGTGGCAATGAGTCACCGGAGTTTTGGCGAAGATGCCCCATTAACTCTGGACGAATTCCGGAAAGGAACAGGCCTCGCAAACCCGCTTCCACGCGTCGGCCCGATCGTGATTAACGAAGTGTTTTACTACCCACCTGCTATCAACGCTGTGGATAATCAATTGGAAGAGTTCATCGAACTATTCAACATCACCTCGGATTCGGTGCCACTGTTCGACCCGGTTAACTTAAATAATCGCTGGAAACTCCAGAATGGAACCGATTTCGTGTTTCCGCAGGGGGTAATTCTGCCACCTTTTGGTTATCTCGTCGTCGTGCCGTTCGATCCCAATCTTGATCCTGTTTCAGCATCGAATTTCCGTGCGAAATGGGCCGTTCCAGCCGGCGTAGAACTTTATGGTCCTTTTGTGGGAAAACTCTCAAACAACGGATCAAGCCTCGAACTTTACAAACCCGACCCGCCGCAAAAACCACCCCATCCCGATGCTGGGTTTGTACCCTACATCCGGGTGGACAAGATCAATTTCTCCGACCTCGCTCCATGGCCGACTGATGCCAACGGCACCGGCCGATCGATTCAGCGCAAGAACTCTACTTTTTATGGGAATGACCCCATCAACTGGCAATCCTCGCTGCCCACAGCAGGATCCGGGAATTCGCCTGAAGTTGCCGATAAAGACGGGGATGGGATGCCGGATATTTGGGAAAACACCCATGGATTCAAGTTGGCAGATGCCACTGACGGACCCAAGGATGCGGATGGTGATCGTTTCACCAATCTCCAAGAGTTTATCGCAGGGACGAATCCTCGTGATGCCTCCAGTAAATTACGAATTCTTTCAGTCCAGCCACCGGTCGGACTTACCCAACCCTTGCGTTTAACCTTTAGCAGCATCGTCGGAAAATCCTACACAGTTCAATATCGTTCCGGATTGGGAACTGCTGTGTGGCAAAAACTGATTGGAGTAGATGCAACTTCCTCCACAACTACCGTTGAAGATTTGAAAGCTGTCGACAAAACAGACCGTTACTATCGTATCGTTACTCCGCCTGTTGATTGATGGTTTGCCTGCTCCTTTGCTGGCAAATGAGAACCCTAGGTTTAATCCTGAAGGTTGAAACCTTCAAATCACATCGCAGCCCGTTGCCACCCGTTTCTTCCACTTGCTAGCTTTTACCGGCGTTTCAATCGTCGGTAGCTTAGGCACTGCAGATCGATTACTGGGCAAAAATCATAAATAGTATTTTTGTTCTTACTTTATCCTCTTTGACGGAAACTTGATTATTAGTAGGATCAGTCTCGATGAGTGTAGTATTAAAAATAGATTCCGTCCGGTTTACCACCAAAGGTCAGGTCGTCATTCCTCGATGGCTACGCAAGGAGTTTGAGATTGAGGACGGCACCAAGTGCGTAGTTCAGGCTACTGCTGACGGCATTCTGCTCAAGCCTGTGACCGCCGCGCTGATCAAGCGTGGTCGTGGTATTCTCAAGCGCAGAGTAGAAGACTTGCCCGCAAAAGAATTGGGGGAGCACAAACTGGGTGAAAAAGAATTGGAGGACCGTTATGCCCGGTAGGGTTCTGGACAGCTTCGCGTTGATCGCCTATTTCCGAGACGAAGCCGGAGCCGAAATGGTGGAACACTTGCTTGTTCAAGCCAGCCTCAAAGATGTGCCGATGCACATGACGGACGTGAATTACGCCGAGTTGAAATACTCCATCATGAAGAAAGACGGCAAGGGGGCTTGGGACAATGCCGCCAAGATTCTCCAAGGCCTGCCGATCGATTTTCACTCCACCACGCGGGCTCTTGCTGACAGCGCGGCCGATTTTAAGACTCGCCACAAAGTGAGTCTTGCAGACGCCTTCGCCGCTGCTCTCGCAAAAGAGAAGAAAGCCGAACTTGTCACAGGCGATCCAGAGTTCAAAGCTTTGGAGAAGGAGGTCAAAATCAAATGGTTGAAGCAAGGCTCCGATCAATAGCGTTCTGGCCGCTCCCTAACGATTGGGGTTCACAATGGCAGATCTCTTCGCCATTGCGAAGGCCCCCTCTTTTCTTCATAATCTTGGAATGATCGATTCCACAGATGGTGGGGCTGTGCCTAACCAGCGAAAAACCCGAAGTCGGGCCCGGAATAGCGAAACCGCAAACCTCCCGGTCCCCGGTAAAATCGATCGTCTTCCTCCGCACTCCATCGAGGCTGAGCAAGGTGTTTTGGGCTGTATCCTCCTAGAACCCACCGAATCGTTGGCTGTTTGCGTCGATAAATTCAAACGTGGATCTGAGGTGTTCTATGATCTCAGACATCAGCAACTCTACGAGACCTTGGTGGAAATGTATGACCACAAGGAGCCGATCGAGGCATTGGCACTCCAGCAACGGTTGAGGGATAAATCGATTTTAGAAAGTCTAGGAGGTTGGAATTATCTCTCAGGGTTAAGTGATGCGGTTCCCTCCGCCGCGAATCTCGAGTATTATCTGAGCATTGTCCGGGAGAAATTTATCCTCCGGAGAATGATCCAGACGTGTAGCAGCGTGGTCTCCCGGGTTTACGAACCCGGGGCAGAGGTCGATGGACTCCTCGATGAGGCCGAACGGGATGTGTTGGCTATTGCTCAAGACCGAATCCAAGGTGCGGATCGGTCCATGAAGGAATTAGTCCGTCAGGCCATCAACACGATCGAGGACTACCATCAGAGGCAGGGGGCTTGCACAGGGCTTTCTACAGGTTTCGCGGATTTCGACAAGATGACGAGTGGTTTTCACGGAGGCGAAATGATCGTCATCGCTGCTCGACCCAGCATGGGGAAAACATCCCTAGCAATGAATATCGCTGAGCATGTGGCGGTGGATTTGAAAATGCCAGTCGGCGTGTTTAGCTTGGAAATGACTTCTGAATCCCTAGTTCTGCGCATGCTCTGCTCTCGGGCCAAAGTGAACCTTCGTAGTATTCGGGATGGTTTTTTGGCAGAACGGGATTTCCCCAAACTAACCTCGGCCGCCGGAAGGTTGGCAAGTTCCCCTCTCTTTATTGATGACACGGCTGGACTCACAATTCTCCAGTTGCGAGCCAAGGCTCGACGCTTGCACCAACAGCATGGAGTCAAATTAATTGTGATTGACTACCTGCAGTTGGTGAATTGTAGTTCCAACCGTGTCGAGAACCGTCAGCAGGAGATCGCGCAAATCTCGAGTGGGGTGAAGGCTTTGGCCAAAGAGTTAAATATTCCAGTAATCGTTCTGAGCCAACTTAATCGTGAGCTGGAGAAGGATAAAAATCGAAAACCGCGCCTTTCAGATTTGCGGGAGTCTGGCACAATTGAACAAGATGCAGACTTGGTGGGTCTGCTCTATAAAGCCGATACCAAGGAAGAGGATGAGGACGGTGGCGGAGCGGCTTCCTACGCGAATTATGATGTGGTGCCCGTGAATTTATTGATCGCAAAACAACGCAATGGACCCACTGGGGATGTGCATTTGACATTCCTTAAGAGCTTTACGCGTTTTGAAAATGCCTCAAAGATCGACGATGATGTTGCCCAAGCAGCAGGTGCCTAAAACTGAAATGAAACTTTTGTTCCGCCGTTGGACGGCATTTGTATTAATTCTGTGCAGCCTCGTGGCCCCGGTTTGGGGACAAGGCCTCACCGGACCGAATGTGCAGAAGATAGAAATTCGACACATTGGGCCTCCTGCGGCGAGTGACGCCATGATTCGCGCCAACGTGCGAGTCAAAGAAGGAGATATCTACACCAAGACAGGCGTTGATGATGATGTCAGAAGTCTTTTCTCCACGGGTTTCTTTTATAACGTCCGTGTGGCAACGGAGGATGCCGATAAGGGGATCAAGATCATTTATGTGGTTCAAGGAAAACCGACGGTTTCCGAGATCCGCGTAGAGGGGAACAATAAGTTTAGCCGCAAAAAAATCCTTAAAAAAGTCACGTTTAAACCGGGCGATCCTCTCGATGAACGTAAGCTTTTCTCCGATGCACAGGAAATTGCCAAACTTTATCAAAAGGCTGGCTACCAAAGAACCACCGTTAAAGCGACCCCGAACATTGAGGAAGCTGCTGGCCGAGGTTCTGTGACTTTTGAAGTGACAGAAGCTCCCAAGGTAAAAATTGAGGATGTCGAATTTGTCGGAGCCCAAGCGTTCACCCAGCGCAAGTTGCGTAAGCAAATCAAAACCCGCAGGTTGTGGATGTTCTCGTGGTTGACCGGAACTGGAGTTCTTAAGGATGAACAATTTGAAGAGGACAAGGAAAAGTTAGCTGATTTCTATCGCGAGGAAGGTTACATCGACTTCGAAATCAAGGATACGAAGTTTGAGAACACCAGCGAGAAACGCATGCGTGTCGAATTTGATGTCGCCGAAGGGGCGCAGTACAAGGTGGGTAGCGTCGAGATTAAGGGAAACAAAGAATTCAAGACCGAACAGATTCTGGAAGGTACCGTTTCGGAGGGCAGACGAGTCAGACCACGGATGGTTGCCGGGCAGGTTTTTACTCCGAAGGGATTGGCGGCAGATGTCGATGCGATCCGCGATTTTTATGGATCCCTAGGATACATCGATACTTGGGTCAAGACCACGAAATCTCCCAACACAGAACAGGGGACCATGGATTTGGTTTACCAAGTCATGGATGAAGAGAAGGGCAAATCCTTTGTCGAAAAGATCGAGATCAAGGGAAACATCAAAACCCGCGACAAAGTTTTACGCCGTGAATTAGCGATCACACCAGGGGAACCGTTCGACATGGTGAGAGTCAAGGTCACCAAAGCTCGGTTACAACAGATGGGGTATTTCGATAAGGTGGAAACTGAAACCGATGCCACCGATGTGCCAAATCGAAAGAATTTGATCATCGATGTCGAAGAAGGAACCACCGGCCATGTTGAAGTAGGCGCAGGGTTCAGCTCGATCGACTCGTTATTTGGATTTGTCGGTTATCGGGAAGGAAATTTTGACCTTTTCCACCCACCATATTTTCGAGGGGGAGGCCAGAAATTACGCGTCGGAATGACGGTGGGTCTGCGTCGTAAAGACTACCAAATATCGTTTATTGAGCCTTGGTTTTTCGGTCAACGTCTCGCCCTCGGAGTAGACCTTTACCATAGCGAACTCAACTACTACAGCGAGTTGTATGATTTCAGGCAGACTGGTGCGAAGTTCAGCCTGACCAAGCAACTACCCTACAATTTGGTGGGATCGGTGAATTACACCATCGAGAACATCGGATTAAGCATCAACGGAGACCCGAAACTATTGCCAGCTGCAATCGTTCAGGAGGAACAATTTGGGGATCAACTCATCTCCAAGGTAGGAGCCTCCTTGGCATTCGACACCCGTAACAGCACACAATTGCCGAACCGTGGGCAACGAACCGAACTGCTCCCCGAATTCGCCGGGGGTCCGATTGGTGGGGACGCAGGTTTTTACCGATTAGAGGCCCGTTCTTCTTGGTATTTTCCAGGGTTTGGGACCGGACACATCATCGAAGTCGCTGGTCGAATCGGTGTGGCTGATCCGCTCTCCGACAGTCCTCATGCTGTTAACGGTGTTGCGACTGTGCCATTTTTTTACAAGTACTTCCTCGGGGGCGTGAATTCGTTGCGGGGTTACAAATACCGTGAGGTTGGACCCAAAATCGGGGATGAACCTATCGGCGGCGACAGTTTTACCTACGGAACGGTTGAGTATAGCATTCCGATTATCGAACGGCTTCGCGTTGCAGCATTTTATGACGTGGGGAACGTTTGGAGCCAACCCTATCATTTTGACTTCGGCGACTTAGTTGATAACGTAGGGCTTGGAGTGCGTTTGAACATCCCTCGCCTTGGGCCACTACGGCTTGATTATGGTATCCCTATTCGGCACGGTGCGGATACGAGTGATGGCGGACGGTTCCAATTTAGCGTGGGCTTTACCCGAGATTATTAAACTTTAGATTTCAGAAGATTACGACAGCACGATGAAAAACAGTTATTCGACCTTCAGCATTGCAGGGATTGCCAGAACAACGCTTCTTGCAGCCATTTTAACGGTTTCCGCTAATGCCGATACTAAGCTTGCCATTATCGACCTCAAAAAAGTGTTCGATGGCTATTTTAAAACGAAACTAGCTGATACTCAGTTGAAGGAACGGGCCACGGATGCCGAGAAAGTGATGAAAGGGTTGGGGGACGATTTTCAAAAGACCAACGAGGAGTACAAAAAGCTGGTTGATAGCAGCAACGATCAAGCTGTCTCTGCCGATGAACGCGATAAGCGAAAGAAAGCTGCCGAAGGCAAATTGGTGGAGCTCCAAGAAATTGACAAAAGCGTGACGCAATTCCGTCGCCAAACCCAGTCCACGCTCGACGAGCAAAAGCGGCGCATGCGCGACAATATTCTGAAAGAGATTCGCGAGATCGTAACGGCTCAAGCAAAAGCAGGAGCATTCACCGCCGTAATCGATATCGCGGCCGACAGTGTTAACCAAACTCCTGTTCTCCTTTATACGAATGGCGAGAATGATATAACGACAACTGTCCTGACAGCACTCAACGAAAAAGCTCCAGCAGGTGCTCTAGACACCAAACCTTTGGATGCTCCAGTCAAAGCCACTGCCGAGCCCAAATCGGACAAAAAATAACAGAATTTTGACCCTACAAAGCGGAGCATTAGCTCCGCTTTTTTCATAAGCTCCTGCCTCAGGATCAGTAATAGTAGGTGGTATCAGGAGAGGGCCCCCCTTTGGCACGCGGTTTGATCAAAGATTTTTTGCGAATGATCACGCTACCATCCGCTTGACCTACCGGCTGATCGGGTGTCAGGGAAAATGCCAAAAATGGTTTACTCACGGATCCTGCGCCGTGTTTGCCCAGATGTCCTACATCCCACAAAGCTACCCCCGGCGTATCGCTCACTCGATGGGTAATGAACGCTTTTCGGCTGTCACAATCTGAAACACGGACAGGCCAAGCCGGTTCGTTTTCTGCAATGTTTAGGCTTACTTTTCCATCGGGGGCGACGAATTTCATTCCGGGAAAATTCGCAAAATACATGTAAGGGGTGTAAACCATCGGTTCATCCGTGTCCCAACCACCGTATCCGGGGTCGCGACCACTGGGTCGATCATAACTGGGCCACAG
>SXQI01000144.1 GCA_005793025.1 Verrucomicrobiales bacterium | reverse complement strand
GAAATATCTGGGCTTGACGCTTCCGCAGCATCCCAAACACTTGAACCCAATGACATCAGAATCAGAGGCGCTCTGGCGCATTATCACATTAGCCGAAACTGAAAAAGAGGTTCTGCCGGGGAAGACCCATTTCTGGCATTGCAAGCCGGGGATGGTGAAAGACACCAACCTGATGTTCGTCCGAGCCCAACTGCCTCCGGGAGCTTCTCATCCTTTTCATCATCATCCCCACATGGAGGAAATCCTCTACATCCTTTCGGGTGAAGCGGAACAATGGATCGAGAGTGAAAAACGCCAAATGGGGCCGGGAGATTCCATTTATCTTCCTCGCGGGTTGGTGCATGGCACTTACAACACCAGTGGCGAGACTTTAGATTTTCTTGCAGTCCTGTCCCCGGCCAAAAACCCCGGCCCAATCACGGTCGAGGTTGGCCATGAGGAGCCTTGGCGCAGTTTACGTCCCCTGCATTGACTTTGACCCCCGCCCGCCGTGCGGACATTGCAATCATACCTACTCCGTCAGGTGCTCGTGACATTGTTCATGACCGTCTGCGTGTTCACTTTGATGCTCTTGTTGGGAAATTTCCTAAAGGAGATTGTCGCGTTGTTGATCATGGGAAAGGTCACAATCGGATTGGTCATTCAGGCGATCGCCCTATTGATCCCCTACATTATGGCCTACGTCCTGCCGTTCGCCATGCTCACTGCCACGCTTCTCACTTTTGGCAGGTTCAGTGCCGACAACGAGCTCACCGCCGTTCGCGCAAGTGGGATCAGCCTGCTTTCAGTCTGCCTACCGGTGCTGATCCTTAGCCTGCTGCTGGCGGGACTGTGCGCGTGGTTCAACCTAAAAATCGCTCCAGAAAGTCGGTTCGCTTACAAAGAACTGATTCTCAAAACAGGCCTTCAAAACACTTCGGCTTTAATTACGGAAGACAGGTTTATCGATCAAATCCCGGGGATTGTGCTTTATGTCCGCCAGCGCGATGGAGATCTCCTGAGGGATGTCAGGCTCTACACCATCAAGAATAACGAGATCGAGCAACGCATCAGCGCGGAAGAAGGCAGCATTCTTTGGGGAAACAACCAAAGGACGGTCCGGTTCGAACTCAGAAACGCCGTCACCGAGACCCGGAATCCCACAACCCAATCCATCCCTGAATCAATGCCGCTTGAGGATCCCAATTCCACCAACCCGCCCCTTGTCACCGTGATCCGAGACCCGCTGCCAGAGAACGGTATCGACTGGGTTCAGATTCCGAGCCGAATGGTGACCTTTGGTCCGATTGATCTAGAAGCTCTCGCACGATCCGAGAAGGGATTACCCATCGGCCAAATGACGCATCGGCAGCTACTCGGAGAAATCGCCAAACGAGAAGCCCAAGGCATCTCTGCTTCCCCTGCGTTGTTCGAACTTCACCGCCAAGTGGCGTTGTCCTTCGCCACGGTGGGTTTTGCTTTGATCGGGATTCCGCTTGGCATTCGGACCCATCGTCGGGAAACCAGCATCGGGATGGCGATCTCCGTTTTGTTGGTCATGGTTTACTATAGCTTTTTTATCTTCGCCCAAGCGATGCAAGCCAACCCTTCCGTTCAGCCTTGGCTATTGGTCTGGGTGCCAAACTTTTTATTTCAAGGAATCGGGGCCGTTCTCCTGTGGCGGGTTAACAGGCAAGGTTAGGAGTTCTCATCCAGTTCACCAAGTGCTCCGTCATCCCTGCCAAGTCAGGCAACCGCGTCACAATCCCTGCCCTCTCGCAAAACGCGAACCCAGCTCCATAGGCGGCACCATTCAGCACGCAGGCGTCCGTTCCACTTTCCTCGATTTGTCGGGTGGCTTTTGAGAACGCTTCCTGAAGAGTTCCGCCTAATTCGTATTTCCAACCCACCAACCGGGCTTCAGGAAACCATCCGCGTAACTGGGGCAATACTTTGACCGTGGGAGTTAGAATTAATCGCAACTCACCCTCGCGGGTAGAAAACTTAGGGGATACGCAGGGTTCGTCATGCCCATTGGTCACTTGGCGGACCCGAAAATCACAGAGGGCGGCCGCGTGGAAAACCGCAGCAACCTCCCCACCTCGAGAAAGTTTGCAGAGTTGATCTGCCAAATCTTGATTCGTAGAAAAGGAAACTGATTGAGGGCCGCGCAAAGCATCGGGGCATGTTGACTGTTCACCTTTTAAACAAACGACCTCCCACCCCGCACTGACGAACGCATTGGCTAGGGTAATTCCCAGACGCCCGGTCGAAAAATTCGTAATCCTCCGCACCTCATCGATCGGCTCGTAACTGGGACCGCAGGTGACAATGATTTTCATAATCGCCAGCCTTTTTGGCTCCTGCTAGCGAGAGGCTTCCTCGGCCTCCACCGCTTCTCGTATCATTTGCTTGAACTTAGGCAACCCTTCATCAAATGCGGCAGCAATCGATAGCACCGGGGTTTTTGGGATTCGTCGTTTGAATTTCTTGAGGTTTTCTGCGGCCACGTCCTCATCCATTTTATTAGCAACGACAAGGCGAGGTTTGTTCAGAAGTTCAGGATCATACAACTCCAGCTCACTCAAAAGTTTTTTGTAATCATCCCACGGTGCGCGATTGTCGGTGCCCGCCATATCGAGGAGGATCACCAAGACACTGCATCGCTTGATGTGCCTGAGGAATTTATGACCCAGCCCAACATTGAGATGCGCTCCTTCGATCAACCCCGGCACATCACAAATCGTCAACCGCCGATGGTCTTCGTATTCCAAAATCCCGATTTGAGGGTGAAGTGTCGTAAAAGGATAAGGAGCCACCTTCGGACGAGCCCTCGAAATCGCGCCGAGCAAAGTTGATTTCCCCGCGTTCGGATAACCCACTAGGCCTATCTCCGCGATAATCCGTAACTCGAAACGAAAATCACCTTCATCCCCCTCCTCACCCGGTTGGGCGAATCGAGGAGTCTGTCGACGGGATGTTGCAAAATTCCGGTTTCCTAACCCTCCTCGTCCTCCCTTACAAAGCACGAATTGCTGACCGTTCTTGGTCAAATCTGCAACCAACTCATCGCCTTCAAGTATCTCGACTGCATCGGGACTTTCACCCTCATCCGACCAAGCAATTTCTACTGCCCGTTCCCCTCCGGATGACCGAAGAATTGCCCGTTCACCGGCATCCAGTTTCATAGGTGGTGGTTCAGGACTCGCCTCCGATTCGTCCTCTTCGACCGAATCGCTCACCTTCTTGCGCGGCAACCTCCAGACCAACGTACCGCACGGCACTTTCACAATCAGATCACGCCCAGCATGGCCATCCATGCCTTTTCCCATCCCGGGTTCGCCCTCTTGGGCAATCAATCGAGGTTTGAAAAACTGGTTGATCAGGTTGTTTAAATCGTGATCCGCCTCAAGGATGACACTTCCGCCACCGCCACCATTGCCTCCGCTCGGCCCACCCTTGGCCACATAAGCTTCACGATGCAAGGCAACACACCCTTTACCGCCATGCCCGGCTTGGGCGAACACTTTGATTTCGTCAACGAACATCGTTCAAATCCTAATTGAGAATCCCTAAAACGCAAAAAGGCGAGGTTCGAAGACCTCGCCTCATTGTCGAAAAAACCTTAAGCCGCTGCGGTTGCAACCGGCAGAATATTCACGCGGGAACTGTTCTTATCAAACTTTACCGCTCCATCTTTCAACGCGAACAAGGTCCAATCGCGGCCAGTGCCTACATTCAGGCCCGCCACAAATTTAGAACCCCGTTGGCGAACGATGATGCTGCCAGCGGTGACGACTTCGCCGCCGTAGCTCTTGACGCCCAAGCGTTTGCTCTGGCTGTCACGTCCGTTCCGGACACTTCCTTGACCCTTCTTATGTGCCATAAAACCTCAAAAATACGTGTTAAAGCTTAATTTCTTTGATCTTAACCACGGTCAACTCCTGACGATGACCCACGGTGCGATGGTAGCCTTTGCGGCGGCGCATCTTGAACGCGATGGTTTTGACCCCGCGTTTATGGGCAACCACATCCGCCAACACTGAGGCATTGGCCACGGTGGGCACGCCAACTGAGTGCTTACCGTCGTTGCTCACCAGCAACACACGATCAAAAGTGAAGGCACTGCCGGCTTCGACTTCGAGGCGTTCAATCTCCAAAGTGTCACCTGCGGCCACGCGATACTGCTTACCGCCTGTTTCTAATACTGCGTACATAAATTTCCCAAAATGGGGAGACATTCAACCACGCCCCCGAAACCCTGTCAACTGATGATTCAAATCATTTTGCACCCAT
>SXQI01000143.1 GCA_005793025.1 Verrucomicrobiales bacterium | reverse complement strand
CGCAAAATGGCGGCCGCATTAGGTCTTCGTGGCGAAATGATGACTCAGGCCACCAAGCTTTTCTCTGGACTCTATAAAACGTGGTGGGATTGCGACGCGGCCATGATCGAGATCAATCCGCTAGCGATCATGCTGGAAACGGATGGTCGCGAGGTGTTGGTTGCTGTAGATGCCAAGATGAGCTTGGACGATAACGCACTCTATCGGCATCCAAAATGTCAGGCGATGCGAGATTTGGCTGAGGAAGCGGAATCAGAAATCGAGGCGAGCAAATTTAGTCTCAGTTACATCAAACTTGACGGTAGCATCGCGTGCCTCGTCAACGGGGCAGGGTTGGCGATGGCCACCATGGATATCATTCAACATTTCGGCGGCAGTCCGGCAAATTTCCTCGATGTCGGGGGTGGTGCTAGTCGTGAGCAGGTTACGGCAGCGTTCAAGATCATCTTAGGTGACGCCAATGTGAAAGGGATTTTGGTCAACATTTTCGGTGGTATCATGCAATGCGACATCATCGCACGAGGGATCGTGGATGCGGTTCGTGAGACGGGCCTTCAACTACCCCTCGTGGTTCGACTTGAAGGCAACAATGTCGAATTGGGCCGGCAGATCCTTCGCGAATCCGGTCTAACCATTATCAGCGGAGACTCGATGGCCGATGCTGCTCAAAAAGTTGTGAATGCTGTTCGCAACTAATTCTTATCCTTGCAACCTAAATAGCTTTATTCATGGCGATCCTAGTCACTCCACAAACCCGCGTCTTGGTTCAGGGTATCACGGGTAGTTTCGGTGCCCGACACACTCAACTCAGCTTGGCTTACGGCACGATGGTCGTCGCCGGGGTGACTCCTGGGAAGGGTGGCCAAAAATTCGAAGAAAAAGTCCCGATTTTTGACACCGTCTCGGAAGCCATGCAGCAGACTGGGGCGACCGCCTCGGCAGTTTTTGTTCCACCACCATTTGCTGCGGATGCAATTCTTGAAGGGGTGGATGCAGGTCTTGATCTTGTCATTTGCATTACTGAAGGTATCCCCGTCAATGACATGGTTAAGGTAAAGCGAGCCATGGAAGGGAAGAAGACTCGATTGGTTGGTCCCAATTGTCCCGGGATTGTGACACCGGGTTTAGGGGTCGATTCGCATGGCGGTTGTCGTATCGGTATCGCTCCTGGTTACATTCATAAAAAGGGAAACATCGGAGTGGTTTCTCGCAGTGGAACGTTGACATACGAGGCCGTCTGGCAATTAACCAGCCGAGGAGTTGGCCAGTCCACCTGTGTTGGGATTGGGGGAGACCCTGTTAACGGCACGTCCCACCTCGATGTCATCAAGCTTTTTAACGAGGATCCGGAAACCGAAGGGATCATTTTAATCGGCGAAATTGGAGGTTCAGCAGAGGAAGAAGCCGCTGCGTGGATCAAAGACCACTGCCGTAAACCTGTGGCAGGATTCATTGCAGGTGCCACAGCACCTCCAGGCCGTCGCATGGGCCATGCCGGAGCTATTGTTAGTGGTGGGAGCGGAACCGCAGCAGCAAAAATCGCGGCATTTAAGAATGCTGGAATTGGTGTTGCTGCAACCCCTTCCGAGATGGCGGATACTTTACTGCAACTCATGAAGCGTGCCTAACGATTTGGACCTGTTTCAGGGATCTCCAGTCGGCCGCAGAGATATAAATGACCCTGATAGACTCCATCGATTTCGTGCTCAATGGCATCTGCGTCGTCCTTTGGCTGAATTGGTGTGCTGTCGGCATTGCGCAACCCGTCGTTGGATCTGGTATTTCTCTGCTAACAACTCTCAAAAGAGCAGAGACACGGAGGATCAACCGTTGGGTTTCTTTGGCAGCTTTGAGTGGGATACTCATTCTCCGTGCTGCTTTTTATTGGTTGTTCGGGTTTGAGTTTGCTTGGACGTTTCTCATTGATTTGGGGCCGATCGCCATTCCTTTTCGGGCCGATTATTTTGGAAGAGTTGCCCTTTATTCGGTCACCAGCTTCGGGCTCTTCCTTGGGGTGTTTTATTCATCCTTACTGCTGCTCTCAATTCTCAATAAGCGAACAGGAGAAAACGATTATCTCTGCCGATTGTTGCGGTTGCATCTACGGGGGGTGGAATCAAGTCCTGCGTTCATCAAGCTATTGTTACCGGTTGTTGGTGCCGGGATCCTCTGGATGCTTTTTGCGCCTTTGTTACGAATGTGGGGAATGGTTCCGCCGTGGGTCAGTTGGCGTTGCCTCTGGGAACAGGCGGTAGTTTTTGGCGTTATGGCACTTCTAACGTGGCGTTATGCCCTCGTTTTGATCCTCTTGCTTTACCTAATCCAGAGCTACGTTTACCTTGGGAATCATTATTCTTGGAGTTTCCTGAACCTAACTGCCAAAAACATTTTGCGCCCGTTGGAAAACCGCTCAATTCAACTCGGAAAATTCGACTTGAGACCGGCGATTGGGATTGTTGTGATCCTAGGATTCTCTGCCTGTATCCGTTGGGCTATGGTGGAGATTTACCAACGGCTCCCCATCTAAATGGTTGATGTGAAACCATGCTTTAGGCCCGATGGTGCAGGAACCTTACTGTTTGTGAAAGTGCTGCCTCGGGCCTCAAAGAACCAAGTATGTGGAATTATGGGAGATGTTCTAAAAATAAAAGTAACAGCTCCCCCGGTTGAATCCGCTGCTAACGAGGCTGTTTGCCGCTTTATTGCAGAACTTTTAGGATGTAGCGCATCTGCCATTCGACTTGTTCGAGGGGCTACCTCTCGAAACAAAGTGGTTTCGATTCAAGGATTCTCTGCGGCAGAGGTAGCTCGTTGTTTGTGCCCCGAAGAGGAATAGTTAGATGGGGTTCCTTCAAACCCCAATCGAGTTCATCATCGCGCAAGAATCGCTTCCTTCAGGTCTCCAATCAGCTTGTAAATGTCCTGTTCCGTCGTGTCCCAAGCGGTCATTAGCCTGCATCCGCCTGAACCAATGAAATTGTAAAAAATCCAGCCTTGATCCCACAACCTCTGAGCTACCCCGGATGGAAGTTCTACGAAAACTGAGTTCGCTTGCCGTGGGAAAAGGATTCTTAATTCCTCGAAACCTGACAACTGCTCATGCAAAAGGGCCGCCATAGAATTCGCGTGACGGGCGTGTTTGAGCCAGACCCCGTTCTTTAACATCCCAATCCAAGGCGCAGAAATGAACCGCATTTTCGAAGCAAGTTGGCCGGCCTGCTTGCAACGGTAGGCAAATTCTTCGGCGAGAGCCTTGTTGAAAAAGACCACAGCATCGCCAACGTGAGTCCCGTTCTTAGTTCCACCGAAACAGAGGACATCGACGCCTGCTTTCCAAGAGATTTCGGCAGGATGTGAATCGATTGCAGCAACTGCGTTGGCAAATCGTGCGCCATCCATGTGTAGTTTCAAACCCAATTCACGAGCCTTATCACCAACGGCACTCAATTCAGGAATCGAGTAAACAGTCCCTAGTTCGGTGCATTGGGTAATGCTCAACACACGAGGTTTTGGAAAATGAATGTCGTTCCGTTTTTTTATGACCCGTTCTACAGCTGCAAGGTCGATCTTGCCGTGGATTGATGGGGTCAGTAGCAGTTTGGTTCCGTTAGAGAAGAATTCTGGGGCTCCACATTCGTCCATCTCGATGTGTGCCGTTTCAGTGCAAATGATGCTATGATAAGACTGGCAGAGAGTTGCAAGGGACAGCGAGTTTGCAGCGGTCCCATTAAAAACAAAGAAAACTTCGCAAGCAGTGTCGAAAACCTCACGGATCAAATCAGCTGCTTGTTCAGTGTAGAAATCGTCCCCGTAGCCCCGTGCGTGACCATGATTGGCTTCGGCCAAAGATTGCCAAGCCTCAGGACAAATACCTGCGTAATTGTCACTTGCAAAGTGGCGTCGCTGATTCAGATTACTATTCATAGCCTGAATCACACTGACGAAATCCTGTAAGTTCAGCAACCATGATTCTATCCGACGCATGCCTGTACGGTCGTAATAAACTGTTATGAAGGTGCTTCGCCCAGACATTGAAAGTGGTTTTTCAGAGAATCAGAAGAGATCGCTTTTGATCCTTCTCAATGATGAAGATCCCGCAATCTATCTCGCAGTCCGAAAAAAAATCCTTTCCTACGGTGATGAAGCTCTAAACTGGATTCGCCCGCACACTCTGGACTCTGAATGGATCGTTCGCCGACGAGCGTTGGAAATTGTTCGGTTACTCGAGCAGATGGCTGCAGACTCTGATTTTTTGCAGTTTTGCCTCGTGAGTGGTGAGAATTTGGATTTAGAGCAGGGAACTCTCTTACTAGCGCGGACCCAGTTTCCGGACATCAACATCGAGGCTTATCAAGCATTGCTGGATAATTATGCTTCGGATCTTAGGGATCGACTGGATGGGTTAACCAAGGCGGAATTCATTATTTCAACGATTAATGGATACCTATTTGAGGAACGGGGTTTCTTTGGCAATGAATCCAATTATTATGATCCAGAGAACAGTTATATCACCAGAGTTTTGGATCGAAAAACAGGGAACCCCATCAACCTTTGTTTGCTCTACCTCCTGATCGCGAAGCGATTACTACTTCCGATGGCGGGTATCGGGCTTCCGGGGCATTTTATTTGCCGATTCCAAGATGCCTCGAATGCTTTTTATCTCGATGTTTTTAATAAGGGAAAAATCCTGACCAAATCAGATTGCATCCGATACCTCATGCAAACACCCAGTGGATACGATGTAGAATTTCTTACACCGTTGACCCCACGCCGATTTCTGATGAGGATTTGTGCAAATCTCCATCTGATTTACGTTCGGATGGATGCCTCGGAAGAGTCGCAACGGATTCAGTCATATATGGTTGCACTAGGGAAATAAGCCATTCCCCAGCAGTTCCGTGTTGATTGGATCATTTTCCCGCACTCCAACCACCATCGATTATGAAGGAGCTTCCGGTCACGAAGCTTGATTCATCACTAGCCAAATAAAGGGCTGCGGCAGCAATTTCAGTAGGACTCCCCATCCGTCCAATCGCTTGTGTTGCTGCCATTTCTTCACGAGCTTTCAACGGATCTGCGTATTCCGCTAGCCTAGCTGAAACAAATGGAGTTTCGACTCTTCCGGGACAAATGCAGTTCACTCGTATTCCGGCCGTCGCATGATCCAACGCCATGGACTTAGTCATTCCGACAACAGCAAATTTAGTTGTGCAATAGGCCAAACGATCTCGAATTCCGACAATTCCTCCAATCGAGGCGATGTTGATAATATTCCCGTTCCGTCGGGCAATCATCTCTGGTAGCACGGCTTTGCTCATGTTGAAGACGCCCCTGACATTCACCGAGTAAAGCCTGTCGAGGTCAGATCCAGAAGTTTCCATCATCGTCCCTACATGCCCGACTCCAGCGTTATTGACTAGAATATCGACCCGCCCCCATTGATTCAGGACTGCTCTGGTGACTTCAAAACACGCGCTTTCATTTGCAACGTCGAGAGTGAAACTCTGGGCTTTATAACCTTGGTGTTGGAGGGATTTCGTAAACCCTTCGGCTTTAGTGCCCTCTCTGTCGAGGATGATGACTGTGGCACCAGCTCTCCCAAATACCTCGGCGATTGAAGATCCAATTCCAGATGCAGCACCGGTAATCAAAGCGATTTTTTCAGTCAACGAGAACATGCAGTTAAAATAATGGAGACCCACTTTCTTTCGCAAGTATCGAACAGTTCCTTCAGAAGTGGGCTAGAACGTATCAGGTTTCCCCGATAGTTATTTCCCTTGCCCCTAAGGACACTGCATAACAGCATTCGGAGATGATCTTCCCGTTGTTCCAACTCCGTTGCTGGATTATCGTCATCATAGGTCTGCAAGGAATCAGTGAGCTACAAGCGAGCCCGACCTCTCGACTGAGCGCGGCGAGTTTTGCTTGTGACGTGACTCCTCCTCTAGGCCATCCCCTCTGTGGAGGATGGATCAAGCCGTTGGTTGCTGTTGACGACCCTCTGTTAGCCAAAGGAGTTATCCTCAATGACGGGAAAGATCGCTATGTTCTTTGTGCAGTTGATTGGTGCTTGTTACAGACCGGTGCATTCGACCAATTCAGACAGGCGATCGCATTGGGTGCAGGAGTTCCTGTAAACCATGTTTCGGTCCATACACTGCATCAACACAATGCTCCAATCGCAGATTCCAGTGCACAAAAGCTCCTTGATCAAACCTCCGCAGCACCGCTGCACCTAGACCTTCAATTCATGAAAGCGGTTTGTGAAAGAGTGGGAGCATCCGTTCGAGCGGCTTGCACGGAACTAAAACCTGTATCTCATGTGGGTTACGGTAAAGCGAAAGTGGAAGGATTTGCTTCGAACCGCCGCGTCAGATTGCCTGATGGAGAAATCCATGTGCGCTACAGTTCAACAACTAATCCTGTTTTAAGAGCAGCTCCTGAAGGGTTGATTGACCCGTGGCTCCGCTCGGTAACCCTATTTAATCAAGATGAACCGCTTGTCCGTCTCCATTTTTATGCGACTCATCCACAGAGCTATTATGGCGATGGTCGAGCGACCTCTGACACAGTGGGCCTTGCACGAGAACGATTCGAACGCGAAGAAGGTTTTCCTCAAATCTATTTCACTGGCTGTGGTGGTAATATCACGGCCGGCAAATATAACAATGGGAGCGCGGAAGCCCGGATCGAACTGACTGGTAAACTTTTTAAGGCACTTCAAACATCCTCAGCATCTACTACTAAAACCGAAATCCAACAGCTGGGTTGGAAAAATGCAGCGGTTAAATTTGAGCCCCGTGAGGAAATGAGGTGGTCTTTGGAAACAGCCGAGCAAACGATTGCTGACACCAAGGCTTCCAGTCAGGCTCGCCTCATTGCTGCATTAGACTTGGCTTGGCTCAACCGGTTGAAAGCGAATCCTCAAGTTGACCTTGCCTGCCTTTCATTGGGTCCAGTCAAAATACTCATGCTCCCGGGAGAGTCCTTTATCGAATACCAACTTTACGCCCAAAACATTCGTCCGAATGATTTTGTAGCCGTTGCTGCCTATGGCGAGGGTGGGACTGGCTACATTTGCACGGACGCAGCCTTGTCAGAAGGGGGTTACGAACCCACCATGTCGCGAGTCGGCCCACCAAGCGAATTCAGGCTCAAGCACGGTATAGCTAAATTATTGGGATCGAAAAAAAGTCCTGCCGCGATCCCGTTCTACTCTGACAAACTTCGCTTGCTCGCATGGCGTGATCGGAAGGGTTTTGAACATCCAATAAAAACACAAAAGGAATGGGCAAAACGACGTGAGAACATCCCGCTCAGTATGCTGCAGGTGATGGGGGAGCCACCCAAAAGCAAGGGCAACGTGCCGCTGGACGTGGAAATAATCGAGGAGGTTTCCCTTCCCAGTTACATTCGCCAAAAAATTACTTTCGCCACCGAGTCGAACGACCGCGTTCCTGCATATTTACTGATACCCCACCATATTACTAACAAGGTAGCAGCAATGCTTTGCCTCCATCAAACGACTCCATTAGGGAAGGGAGAACCCGTAGGTCTTGGGGGAAACACGAACCTTCACTATGCCCATGAACTGGCAGAGCAGGGTTACATCGCACTCGTTCCCGATTACCCTAACTACGGTGAATACACCATAGATCCCTACGCTCGCGGTTATGCCAGTGCCACAATGAAAGGAATCTGGAATCACCGCCGTGCAGTCGATCTCCTGACTTCGATGCGACAGGTTGATAAAAATCGAATCGGGGTTATAGGACATTCACTCGGAGGCCATAATGCGCTTTTCGTCGCTGCCTTCGATCCACGAATAAAAACTGTCATCACGAGTTGCGGCTTCAACTCCTTTTTCAGGTATCGGGGAGGGGATCTGACAGGTTGGAGCCATAGCGGGTATATGCCACGGATTAAATCGCTGTATGGGTTGGATCCGAAGGCTATGCCTTTCGACTTCAGCGAGGTTTTAGCTGCACTCGCGCCACGTCGAGTCTTTATCTCCGCACCGATGCACGACGATAATTTTGATGTTGCTGGTGTTAAGGACTGCGTAGCCGCAGCCGCACCGGTATACCAATTGTTCAAACGGGCTAATAATTTGACAGTGCTCTATCCAAATTGTGGGCATGATTTTCCGCCCGAACTTCGCCATGCTGCTTACGATTGGTTGAGAAGTTCTTTGTGAGTAATGATTCAGTGTTCAACCGGCTGAAAAGGTGAGGGACATCAACCAACAAAATGACGATTGCCGCAACCTTTCGGCAGAGTAGATTTATCGAATGCGCACAGGATCGGACAAAGAAGTCGTAAAACGATTGCGTTGGAAACCTCTCGCCATTGTCGCGACTGGGGCATTTTTCTATTGGCTCTACATCTGGGTGGGTTGGGAGACACAACGGCAAGATAAGATTCTTCGCACCGGTTTGGTGTTGGTTATTTTTGGAATCGTTTCATTTCTCTGGTTGTTATTAGTTTCAGGGTTGCCGTGGAAGCGAAGGTTTAAAATAGCGGGACTGTGCCTACTTGGCATAGCGGCGTTTGGGGGAGTCTTTCGTATTTCTGAAGTGACCGGTGATTTGGTCCCAATCCTCGAACCTCGCTGGCGACGCATGGGACAACCTACCTCGGCTCAATCGACAGCAAGCCCGGTGATGCCATCTGCCCCTTTGACAAACGCCTTCTGGTTTCCTCAATACCTCGGCCCAAATCGAAACGGAATTCTTTCGGATGTTGCATTGAACTCGGATTGGAACTCAAATCCTCCTGTGCAGATTTGGCGGCACCCCGTGGGGCCGGCGTGGTCAGGATTCGCGGTGGCCGGTTCACGAGCCGTCACAATGGAACAACGCGGGGAAGAGGAACTGATTACCTGCTACGACCTGAAGAGTGGGCTCCTCCTTTGGGAGCACAGTTATGCTGCTCGCTACGGAACCACAATCGGAGGCGAAGGCCCCCGTGTTTCTCCAACGCTTTCTAAAGACCATGTTTACACCATGGGAGGTAGTGGAGTGACCACTTGTGTGAATCTTTCAGACGGGAAACCAATTTGGTCGCGCAACCTTTACGCTGAGAACAAATTGAGTGTGGCGGATTGGGGTGTCGTCAGTGCTCCTTTATTGGTAGGGAAACAGGTGATCGTGAGTGTGGGAGCCGGTGAAGGTAAGTCTCTTTTCGCTCTAGACGCACTCACAGGATCTACCGTTTGGACCGGCGGGGATGACCGCGCCAGCTACAGTTCTCCAACTCTCCTCACTCTAGCGAACCGGCAGCAGATCCTCATATTTAATAATCCCGGGGTTGCAGCTCATGATCCATTGGATGGTCGAGTGTTGTGGTCACATCCTTGGAAATCGAGTTATCCAAAAATCACTGTTCCGATCCTCGTACAACCGAATCAGATTCTGTTGAGTTCTGGTTATGGAGCCGGTGCGGAGTTAATTGAAATCGCTCAAACCAATGGCAAGTTTGTCCCGACGACAGTGTGGAAATCAATACGACTCAAATCTAAGTTCGGGAACCTCATTCTATGGAAAGGGTTTATCTATGGTCTTGATGATGGGATTCTCACCTGTATCAACCCGAAGGACGGCCAGTCCCAGTGGAAGGATGGCCGTTACGGTCACGCCCAGATGTTGCTGCTGGATGATCTGCTCCTCGTGACAACCGAATCCGGGGAATTGGTTTTAGTGGACCCCAATCCCACTAAACTTACGGAACTCGCTAGGTTGAAAGT
This sequence comes from Verrucomicrobiales bacterium, assembly GCA_005793025.1. GTDB lineage: Bacteria > Verrucomicrobiota > Verrucomicrobiia > Limisphaerales > SXQI01 > SXQI01. The sequence continues at coordinate 8,922 of SXQI01000143.1, read as the reverse complement.
CCTCAATGACAAAACATGGAACCCTCCTGCTGTCGTCGGGCCTTTCGTAATCCTAAGGAATCATCGTGAGGCCGTTTGCTATAAAATGCCTCTCCGAACATGAACCTAACCTACACACTCAATCAACCTCGAAGACGGGATTTCCGTATTGGCGTGGTTGGAAGTGGTTTCATCGTCAACGATTGTCATTTGGTAGCTTATCGAAAAGCAGGGTTCAACCCGGTGGCCATCGCCTCTCGCACCAAATCACGGGCGGATGCAGTGGCGGCAACACATCAAATACCCAAAGTTTATTCGACACCAGAGGCGCTCCTAGATGACCCTCAGATTGAAGTTTTGGATATTGCTGTTCCACCGGACGCACAAGCTGGGGTGATCCTTGCGGCGTGTGAGCGGGGGACCTTGAAAGGGATTCTTGCCCAGAAGCCGTTAGGGATCGATTACGCTCAAGCGGTGTCGATTGTCGAAGCGTGTGAGAAAGCAGGCATTGTTCTCGCGGTGAACCAGAACATGCGGTTCGATCCTTCGGTTTGGGCAGCAAAAAAACTGTTGGAATCTGGCGCATTGGGGGATCCTGTCCTTGCGACCATCGATATGCGTGCCATCCCCCATTGGATGCCTTGGCAGGCGCAACTCGGTTGGGTGACTCTACGAATCATGTCCATACACCATTTGGATACGTTCCGATATTGGTTCGGAAATCCCGAACGGATTTTCTGTAGCGTTCGGACGGATCCGCGCACCCAGTTCCAACACCAAGACGGCATTTGTGCTTACATATTAGAGTATGCGAACGGATTTAGGGCGATGAGCATCGACGACACTTGGACCGGGCCCGCCAAAGAGGGTTGCCCTTCAGACATTAGGATCCAATGGAGAATTGAAGGTACCGAAGGACTCGCTATGGGCGATCTTGGTTGGTGTAAAAATCCCTACACATCGCTCTCAACCTTAAAGTGGTCAAAAAATGGGGAATCAATATTCCATGAACCGCGTTGGACTGAAAGTTGGTTCCCTGATGCGTTTGCAGGAACCATGGGAGATCTTCTAATCGCCTTGGAAAGCGGGACCGAGCCGACACTCGGCGGGGCGGATAATTTGGAAACGATGGCGTTAGTTGAAGCCGCCTACAAAAGTGTCGCAGAAAAACGATCCGTACTGATTTCAGAAATCAAGGCGTGACACGAGTTTTCGATCCTACTGAACCTCCCATGAACTCAGAAGGATCCTTGCCTCCGCTGACTAGAAATAAAACAGCCATTCGCACGGCAAGTCCGTTTGTAACCTGCTCAAGAATTACGGATTGATTCGAGTCGGCGATTTCACTGTCGATCTCGACACCGCGGTTGATCGGTCCAGGGTGCATGATCAAGACTCCAGGTTTTGTCATCGCCAGTCGCGCTTTGGTTAAGCCAAACAGGCTCGTATATTCACCGATGCTCGGAAACATCGTCTGTCGTTGTCGCTCATGCTGAATCCGCAACAAATTGATGACATCTGCGTTCTCGATCGCCTCGCGAATGTCATAAGTGACGGTGCAACCCATCTGTTCAAAAACTCGGGGAACCAGCGTGGATGGGCCACAAAGTGTCACATTCGCTCCCATTTTAAGGAGAGTCCAAATGTTGGAGCGGGCAACACGACTGTAGAGAATATCTCCTAGGATGGTGACGTTCAACCCGGCAACACGACCTTTCTTTTCGCGAATGGTGTAAACATCGAGAAGTGCTTGGGTTGGATGCTCGTGAGCTCCATCTCCGGCGTTGACCACACTTGCATTCAGGAATTGAGACAGAAAATGTGGTGCTCCCGCGGCCCCATGCCGAAGGATGATAATATCCGCATTTAGTGCCTCAAGGTTCCGCGCGGTGTCCCTGAGAGTTTCCCCCTTTTTAAGCGAGGAAGCTTCCGCAGTAAAATTAATGACATCCGCAGTCAAACGTTGGGCTGCAAGTTCAAAAGAGATGCGGGTTCTCGTGGAAGGTTCCACGAATAAATTAACCACGGTCTTTCCTCGAAGAGCCGGAACTTTCTTGATAGCGCGTGCACCAACCGCTTTAAAAGCGGCTGCCGTGTCCAGAACGGTGCTGATCTCATCGGCACTCAGCGACTGGATGTCGAGTAGGTGTTTACGATTCCAACTCACAGCGATTTCAGATACACAGCGTCCGCTCCCGCCTCCTTGGCTAAGTGGACATCTACTCTCTCTTTATGGCTGGTAGGAATGGTTTTGCCAATATAATCCGCTGTGATCGGAAGCTCTCGCTGCTCTCGATCTACCAGAACTGCGAGTTGGATTGACCTAGGACGACCAAAATCATTCAAAGCATCCATCGCCGCTCGGGTTGTTCGGCCGCTATAAAGGACATCATCCACCAATACCACAGTCTTTCCGGTGATATCACACGGCAGATTGGTGGGTTGCATCTCCGGAGTGAGGTTCACTCCTAAATCATCTCGGTGCATCGTTACATCGAGTGATCCTAAGGGTACTGGATGGCCCCAAATATCTGCTAAAAACTCAGCTAGGCGATCCGCGAGATGTACGCCTCCTCTTTGAATCCCGACTAGGATCACGTCTAGGCTTTGTCCATTACGCTCCGCAACCTCGTGAGCGATTCGCGCCATAGCTCGCTGGATCTCGCTGTCGTTAAGAATTAGTTTTGATGCAGACATCGGTGTTTAACCCGTGACTTCAGCGGTCGTAGGTGGAAATAGTTGGAAAGCCTAAAGTTACTGATTGGCTTGGCGAGCCTTGCGCCATTGGGTCCGGTGTTTAACGATCCAATCGGTCAGTGCCTGTTCGAAGCCGATATCCCGCCCCGATTTCTCTGACTCAATCCATTTGTGTCGGAGTATCTCCTCGCGTTCAGCGAGATACTCTCGGTAAAGGGAAGAATTTTTGACCAATTCATTACCGCTCTGGTGCTCGGAAACCATAAACAAAAAGCGTCAATTAACAGCTACCAACAACCTATTATCCTCACCCGTTTGTCGAATCAAGCCCCAGTTTTTTTCGACCTTCTGCGGAGATCATGCTCTGGTGCCAAGGAGGATCCCACACCAGTTCGACATTTGTTTCTTCGACCTGTTCGATCGCCAATACTTTCGACTGAACATCTGCTGCGATCTGCCCGCCCATATGGCAACCCGGGGCAGTAAGCGTCATTTTTACATCGACCTTGGATCCCTGAATGACCACGTCATAAACTAATCCTAGGTCAACAATGTTGAGGGGAATCTCTGGATCAAAACAGTGTCTGAGTTGATCCCAGATCATCTGCTCTGAAACTGCCGTGGATCTTTGGTCTAAAACCCCTTCTGGAGGAGTGTCGTTCATTGGTTAAACCTACTTTATGGAAGTCGTTCTCGCAAGGCTATGGCTACCTGAGTAAACGCCTGCCCAGCGATACCATTCGGGGCGGAAATCGTGATAGGTTCACCTCTATCACCGCCTACTCGCACATCGGTAATGAGTGGGATTTCTCCTAGAAATGGCACTCCTTGGCGATCGGCTTCATCGCGGCCGCCTCCGTGCCCAAAAATCTCGAGGCGTTCCCCAGCAGGAGTTGTGAAGTAACTCATGTTTTCTACAATCCCAAGAATCGGAACATTCAACTTTTGAAACATTCCGATGCCTTTGCGAACCACCCCTAAAGAGGCCTCCTGAGGCGTCGTCACAACTACTCCGCCGTCGAGTGGGACTGTCTGACATAGGGACAATTGAGCGTCCCCGGTTCCTGGCGGAAGATCCACCAGAAGATAATCCAATTCTCCCCAAGCGACCGAAAAGAAAAACTGCTGGATTGTTTTCATGATCATCGGCCCGCGCCAAATCACAGGGGAATCACCGTCTAGTAAGAACCCCATACTCATCAACTTGACCCCATGGTTTTCTAGGGGAACCAACTGCTCCTTCTCGTTCACGGTCGGTTTATGCCTGATCCCCATCATCAGTGGAATGCTCGGGCCGTAAATATCGCAATCTAGCAACCCGACGCGTGATCCCAAGAGACTCAGAGCACATGCGAGATTCACCGATGTGGTTGATTTTCCGACGCCGCCTTTTCCGCTGGCGATAGCCACAATGCGTTTTAGACCCGAAACCCGGCTCGGGTTTGTAAGTGGATTTGCAGCTGGTGCTGATCCAGCCGCAGGTAGGTTAACCTGAACAAACACCCTTTGAACACCGGGGATCGCACGTATTGCCTGTTCGCTCTCCGCTTTGATTTGTTGGACAATCTCGGGTGTTCCCGAAGAAAGCTGGATCTGCACAGTCACGGAACCTTGAGCAGAAGAGATATTCTTAACCAAACCAAAGGAGACAATATCGCGAGAATAACCCGGATACTTCACTGTTTGTAGGGCCGTTTTTATTTCAGTTTCGTTCACCATCGTTAACCCAAAGTTTAACACGGTGGTTTTCGAATGGCGATGGGAGAAAACATGAATCAAAGTCCACGAAAACGTTTTACAACTTCGGTGAGTGCTTTTACGAACCTTTGTAACGCTTCCCTAGAAGCAGATGCACCAAGTGAAACAATGAGGTTACTTTTCCCTAAAGCCAATTCCACACCCATCGCCGCGAGGACGGGTGGCATTCGCATCGAATGAGTTACACAGGCTGCTCCGCTTGCCACCGCAAATCCTTTAAGGTCGAGTGCTAGCGCCATTCCTTCCCCGTCAACTTTCAGCACGGAGAAATTAAGAATCCTAGGCAGTCGTTGCGAACCCGGAATCGGGCCGTGAAGAACTACAGGGCCGACCGATTTTTCAATCTCATGCCACAGATCAAGCAATTCTTCTGTCCAAAGTCGTGGCAATGTTTTCAGGCGAATCGTCGCCAACTCCACTGCAGCACCTGCGCCAACAATCGCTGCGATATTCTCCATTCCCGGTCGGAGCCCAGATTCCTGTTGTCCGCCGTAGAACAGTGGGGAAAGCCTTGTTCCTCGACGTCGGTAAAGGATGCCAACTCCGGAAGGACCATGGAATCGATGGGGAGAAAACATCAACAAATCAGCACCTAATTCTTGAACATCGATTGGGATCCAGCCTGCGGCTGCGGTCGCATCGACAACGAGGGTTGCTGAGTGATTCTTCAAACCATTCGCGATTTTGCTGATCGATTGAATCGTTCCGGTGTCATGATTGGCCAGATGGATGGACACGACAGTGGTTTGCTCCTCGACAGCTGCAAGAACTGCATCCGGATCAATGAAGCCTAAACCATCGGGTCCTACTCGAGTGCAAGAGTAGCCTTGGTTACACAATGTTTCAGCGGCTCCGATAATGGCCGGGTGCTCGGTAGATCCGATCACCAAATGCCTGCCCCGATTTTGGGCCGCCAAAGCTGCGCCGGTGAATCCTAGGTTGAGAGCTTCCGTGCCACTTCCACTAAAAATGATTTCCTCGGGGTTTTTTGCGTTGATGAAACTAGCTACACGATCACGAGCTTGTGCCAGTGCCTCTCTTGCGATGAAGGCTTCTTGATGCAATCCCGCTGGATTAGCAAACCGGTCAAATAACCAAGGTTCCATCTCGAGGCGAACCTCTGCAGCCAACGGAGTTGTCCCTATATGATCCAGATAAACTCGATCTGACATTGCCCTATCATGATTGAATTCAAAAACAATTCACGCCCAATTCTGAATTCCTGGAGTATTGAAAACAATCATTCTCCCCCTAGACAGGGGAGTCCGATCAATATTAGGTTTCAGCATGATTATGACCCCTACGAAATTTTTATTGTTGTTCATTTGTTTGGCTGGAAGCTTACAGGCTGCCCCAAAACCTCTGCGAGCCATGTTGATTTTGGGTGGGTGTTGTCATGATTATCCAGCTCAAAAAGACATCCTCAAGAAGGGGTTGGAAGCGAGAGCAAATGTAGTGGTAGATGTTGTTTATTCCGCAGATACAAGCACGAAGGCACGGTTCGAAATGTACGAAAAAGTGGACTGGGCCAAGGGTTATGATGTCGTGATCCACGATGAGTGTTCCGCCGATGTGAAGGAGATGCCTTATGTGCAGAATATTTTATCCGCTCACAAAAAGGTTGCTGCGGTGAACCTACATTGCGCTATGCATTGTTACCGAACAGGCACCGATGATTGGTTCAAATTTGTGGGGATTCAATCCTCAGGTCATGGACCTCAAGAACCAATCGCCATTCATTTTGTTGATCCAGCACACCCGGTAACGAAGGGGGCAAGCGATTGGACCACTGTGAACGAGGAATTATACAACAACATCAAAGTGTTCGAATCAGCGCATCCATTGGCTCGCGGGAAACAGACAATCAAACAAAGAGACGGCAGTACCAAGGAAGTCGAGACAATCGTTGCTTGGGGAAATCAGTATGGTTCTACTCGAGTTTTTAGCACTACCCTAGGGCACAACAACGCGACTGTTTCTGATCCTCGTTACCTCGATATGGTCACGCGAGGGATGCTGTGGTCTTGCAAAAAATTGAATAAATCCTACCTCAAGCCAACGGGGAAATAGTTTCAACCTCGGCGCGAAGCCGTTAGGAAATCAAAGCTGGCATTTCGGACAAATGCCGAAGAATTCCAAGCGATGGCTAAGCCGTTGAAACCCACTCGTTTGGGCAATGCGCTGTTCTAGAGCGTTAGGGAAACATTCCTCAAGCTCTACAACTAAAGAACATGCCGTGCAGACGAGGTGGTGGTGATGATCTTCAGTATTTCCACGGACGAGTTCAAAGCGAGCAGTCCCATCACCGAAATCAAATCGACGCACCAATTCTATTTTTTCCAATAAGTGCATGGCGCGATAAACTGTAACTAGGTCGCAGATCCCTTTGGGTAAAGCAGCCATGATTTCCTTGGCTGTCGCCGGGTGGCGCTCCTGGCGCATTACCTCTAGAATCGCCTGGCGAGGGCCGGTGATTTTAAGGGAGCGTGAATGAAGTTTTTCTTCTAGGTTCCCCAGTTGAACCGGCTTTGATTGAGCATGGTGGCATTTCCTATTCATCCTCAAGAATATGGTTGCGAACTCCGTTGGCGAAATTTCGATGTGATGAGGGCTACCACAAAAAGCCCAACGCAAGTCAGGACTATGGTGGCACCGCAAGGGACGTTGAGTTGCCAAGAAAGAACAGTTCCTCCGAAGCAGCTTAGGAAACCAGCAATAATGCTAATGATGATTTGGTGTCGGAGGTTTAGACTAAGAGGCCGCGCTATGGCGGGAGGGATGACAAGGAGCGATGTCACGAGGACAATTCCCAAAAGGCGAATACTTAGAGCGACAGTGATAGTCAGAAGGAGAACAAATGCGTAGTTTAGAGCTCGAACATTCACTGAACTGACCTTGGCTAAATCTTCGTTCACTGTCATTAGGGTGATGGGGGTCAACCACCTCCATAATCCGAATAGGACTACAAGCAATAGCACTGCTGCGATGGCGACATCTTTCCATTCTATCGCGAGCAAGTCGCCAAAGAGATAGCTGTGAAGCTCCCCACGATTGCCACGAACTAAACTCAAAATAAGTATCCCCAACGCGACGGATCCCGAGAGGAGCAGGGCCATGATGGAATCCGTCAAAAGGTCAGTATTCTCTTTAAGCCAAATCATTGCAACGGCGACGGAGAGGCTGAACAGGATCATAGGAAGAGTAAGGTCTGTCAGCCCCATCCAAATACCAATGGCGACCCCAGCAAGGGCTCCGTGGGCAATAGTATCACTGAAAAACGAGAGACGACGAGCTGTTACGAACACTCCTAGCAGGGCACATACGGGTCCAAGGATTATCGCCGCCGCGATGGCTCGCTGCATGTAGGCTTCAGTGAACATGATGATGGTGTTGGTAGGGAGCGACGTGGATGCCGTAGGCCTGTTTTAAGGAATCGGCGTTCATCACTTGCTCCGGAGTTCCTTCGCAACAGATCACACCATTGAGTGCGTAGACCCAAGAGGCGTGGCGGTAAACCATCGAGAGATCGTGGGAAACGAGGACGACGGTAAGTTTGTGCTGTTGTTGCACACGACCGATCATTTCGTAAAAAGACTGCTCACCCGGAGTATCCACTCCTGCCGTAGGTTCATCCAACAGGAGTAAATCTGGTTTCTCGAGCAGGCTGAACGCGATCAAAACCCGTTGCAGTTGGCCACCAGAGAGTCTCCCAATGGGCTTGTCCAAGAGTGCCTCCACTCCCATTTCAATGAGGGTTGGGCGAATCTCCTCTTCGATTTTGCGATGAGTCTGCCAAAACCAGAATCGTGTGCGTTTCAATCGCAAGGCCAGAAACTCGCGCACGCTGAGAGGAAAACTTCGATCTAACGAAAGCCGCTGAGGAACATAACCCACACGCGACATGACTGAGGGTAGATCTTGGGTCCCGAATAGCCGTATTTCCCCCTCATCCAGTCGTTGCAAACCTAATATCGAACGAAGAAGAGTTGTCTTCCCAGAACCATTTGGACCTATTAGTGCCACGATTTCGCCGGCCGGGATGCGCAGGTTAACACCTCGCAAAACGGGAGTCCCATCAAAAGCGATTTGTCCTTGCACAACCTCAACCACCGGAATGGCTTTGGTAGTCTCATTAACTCGGGCGGAGTGTTGATGCCCGCAGCCGCATTTATCTGCTGTTTTTAGGCTAGGAAACGGTTCGAAAGGGTTCATGGAGCGGTATCCCCTAGTTCACGAACCATTACTGCCGCATTCCGACGCATCGCTGCCTCGTATTCACCCGGTTTTAGTATCCCACTTTCCAATGTGTCAAGCAGAGCCACCTTGATCTTTAAATCAGCCGCGACGCGCTCCACCAATCGCTTTGGAGAATTGGGTTCAGCAAAAATAACCTTTGTTTTCTCCTGCCGCATTCGCCGCATCAGTTCACCGAGGTAACGGGGAGCAGGGGAGATATCAGGGGTAGTTTCCAAAACTCCAACGACTTTT
>SXQI01000142.1 GCA_005793025.1 Verrucomicrobiales bacterium | reverse complement strand
TCAGTAAGAATATCAACCCTAGATCCCACAACAAGGATATGAAAAATAATTCCGGTTTTGATCGCACGTCCGGTTTTGAAAACAACAAAGTGTCCGGTTTTGCTAACAACACGTGTCCGGTTTTGCTCGCACCACGACAGGGAACAAATTAGAGAGAACCCCCACGGAATCGTTCTTCCCGAATGTGAAATAGGCCAAGAGTAGAAGGCTGCCAAGCATGCTCATGTACCAGAAAAGCCTAGGGATTGTCGGACGTCCCTTGGCTCGAGAAGCATAGAGCTGAACGAACCATCTGCCGGAGAACATAACAACACCGGCGTATCCCACTAATTTCCAAGGGGTAACGCCGATTTGGCCTAGGTTAAAGAGAATCTGGTTCATGCACCGATAGTGTGTTGAACTGTAGTTTTTGGTGATTCGAGATCAGTCATCCCAATCAGTTTTTGACGGGAAAACGAAAGCAGCGCGGGTTGGGGCAGGCATGGGGAGTTTTTCTCCTTTGATACTGTGCCAAATGATTCGATTCAGGGCGATGTCATCGGCGGCATCCTCGCGGGTAAAGTTCATTTTCCGCGATTTCTCGGCCCCATAGGCACTGCTGAGATTCCGTTCGTTTAGGTCAACCGTCACCGGTCGAGCTTTGTAAGGTCGAAGGTCAGGCTGTGCTTGGAAGGACGCCATCATGGGGTTGGCGAGGGCGTCAAATTGAGACATGGGTTGAAGTCCGAGGATCAATTCCATGGTGCGGAGCATACTTGAGGTGGTGTAAATGGTGGAATCAACGCTATTGCGTCGGATGTAAGGACTTATGGCAAAGGCGACGGTCCGATGGGCGTCAATGTGATCGGAGCCATTCTGTGCGTCATCTTCCACCACGAAAATTGCTGACTGAGCCCAAAACTTGGAATGCGAAATCGCTTCTACTACTTGACCAAACGCGAGGTCGTTGTCAGCGAGAGCAGCAAAGGGAGTGGGTAAGCCGGGGGATGTGCCCGAGGTGTGGTCATTGGGGAGGCGGATCATGCTGAGGCGAGGCATGTCCCCCGTTTGTTCGTATCGGCGAAGTTCTGAGATGAATCGTGCAGCCCTTTTCACATCGGGATAAGACATGTCGAAGCTTCTGAAAAATGGATCGAAATGGCCTTGTAAGGCTTTGATTCGCGTGGTCCCAGGGGCGTCGATGGATCTGGCATTGGAGATGAACTCTCCATAGCTGCGGTAGGACACACCCGCCGCTTTGGCTCTGTCCCAGAGGTAACCGCCTGCTGGTGTGGCGATGGGAAAATTACCCTCGCTTGGATAAGGATATTTCTGGCGTGAATTATGACCATAACTCATGGGCCATGATTTCTCGATAAAGTCCGTTGCATACGCCCCCATCGTCCATTCATGACCATCTGCGGAGACTTCGCTTTCGACGTAAAAATTGTCGAGAAGCACAAAATCGCGAGCGAGCGCGTGATGATTTGGCGTTATTTTTTCAGGAAATAAGCACAGGGAGGGGTCACCTAATCCCTCGGGGAGATCTCCAAGAACTTGGTCGTAAGTGCGATTTTCTTTGATGATGTAGAAAACGTATTTGATGGGGGAGTTGGAGCTCAGGATGTTTCTGAGTTCCGGAGATACTTTTGCGATTGAATCTCTGGCAGGAAGGCAAAGTAGTGATTCCGCAGTGTAACGTTTCATCAGGTTTTCCAGATTGTTGCCCTTGGGGAGATCGATGATGCTCAGCGAACCTTGCAAGAGTCCGCCGATATACTCGCGCACTGTTTCAGCAGGCCCTCTTCGACCGGGGCTCGGACCGTGGCGATTGGCTTTTGGGACTAGTCCCTTTCCGTTAGCAACAAGCAAGTGAGCTCCATCTGGAGTGACGCGAACGCTGGTAGGATACCAGCCAACAGGGATGAAACCGAGTGACCTACTTTGCCCGGGTTTTGAGATGTCAAACACTGCAACGGTGTTAATGTTTGCGTTGGCCACGTATAGGTGACGGTTATCGGGGGAGAGCGCGAGACTGTTGGGTGTGTTGCCGGGAGGTGAACCGGGGAGCAGTTCTGCCAGCAAGGTTTCGACGGTTTTTCCGGTTGCAGTTTCAATGACAGTGACCGTGTTGCGATTGGCGTTCGCTACATAAAGGAACCGACCAGACTGATCGAGGATCATCTCGTTCGGATGCTCCTCGGTTGGCCAACTCGCTAGGCGTTCTCCTGATTTCGAATCCAACACGGCGATTTGACTTTGAGCCCAAAGCGAAACGTAGAGGCGGTGATGCAAGTCATCCACAAGGCAGGTATAGGGAAAAGGATCACTGCTGAAATCTTGCTCCTTAGCGGCTTCAGCACGTTTTCGGATGGATGCATCATCAAAGGTGCTTGGTGCAACGTTTGGGGTTGGTTGCTGGTGGCTGGAGCCGATTAAAAAATCTTTCACTTGGCCGCTGGCAATATCGACCCGAGTCACTTGCTGTCCCCAAACATTGGCTGCGAATAAGGTTCCGCCATCGCGCGAGATCGCTAGGCCCGCCGGGATCCCGCGTTCCCTGACATCACGTAAAGGGATGGATTTTACCCACTCGGGTGTGCGGTTCTTGAAGGAGAATTCGTGGACAACTTCCTCGCTCGCACCACTGGCATAGAGGCGATCCCCTTGAGGAGAAAAGGTGAGTCCGTAAAATGTTTCAGCGATTGGTGTCCGTGCGACGACTAATCTAGTTTTCCAATCGACAACGATGATTTCGTGTTGTCCATGTCCGGAATGTAAAATCGCGACCAGTGGCAAACGAGGATGCAATGCCATGTTCACAGGGAAGTCGCCAAGTGGAATTTGTCTTCCAACAGGACGTAAGGACCAACCGTTGGGGAGCAGGATCGATCCATCCCGTTTAGGCCCTGGAAGGACCACGGGAGTCTTTTGTGTGCTGTTAGTAGCCTGCGCGAGGGATCTAATGGGGGTGCTAATGAAAAGGAGCTGAAGGATTAGCAAGAGTTTGATCAACCTTCCGGGAATGGGGAACAAAGGTTGGGGAAGGATTTGGTATTGGTTCATGAGATGAGCGAGTTAAGCGATCTCCTTGTCGGAGTAAGTGAGGGTTTCGATATTCTTTGAGGCTATGGATCGTTCCTCCGCTTCACAAATGTGAACAGCTCGCCAACCATCTTCGGCGGTTACGATGGATGTCGGACGACCGTTGCGGATTGAATCCACCAAATGAGCAAATTCGTTCACATACCCATCGATACCTCCAGGTTTGATCGATTGATTTTGTCCTTCATGACTGACTTTGAGGGCGTCAACCCCTCTTGCGATGTCGTAGTCAGCAGTGGCATTTTCAAAATTGACTGTAAACGCCATGTTGAAGCCAAACCCTTTTGCCATGGCCCACGAGCCTTCAGCATGAATCGCTGCGCCACATTCCACAAAATATTGCGTCGTTACGTGGTCGATCGAGCCCGAAAACTTTGTGTAACCCTGTGAAAATACTGCGGCCGGTGGGCCGAAACAAAACTGAACGAAATCTGTGTCATGAATATGGAGATCCAGCAGACCGCCTCCTGATTTAGCTCCATCTCCAAAATGGTGGTGTCCCCATGCAGGAGGTTCAGCGACACGCCTGAAACGAGCAGCGAGCACGCGGCCATAACGTCCATCAGCGATCGCCGATCTCAACCAAGCCCATTCGGGCCAGAACCGAATGCACATTGCAGGCATGAAAATGCCACGTGCGCCGCGTGCCACCTGAACGATTTGCTTGGCGGAAGCTGATGTGCGAGAGAGGGGTTTTTCGCAGACCACATGCTTTCCCGCTTGGAGCGCAGCGACTGCAAGATCTGGGTGGGCCCATGTGGGAGCGCAGATATCGATGATGTCCAAGGTGGGATCCTCAAGCATCTGATGGAAATCTCGAAAGGTTCGGACATCGGTCATGTCCAATTTCAGTGGGTCTTGCGTGCCGATATTCCCGCTAACCTTCGAAAAATCTCCATCCAAACAACGACCACTCGGGCTACACAAAGCTGCCACTTGGATGTCCGATGCTAAATGGCGGAACGCTTTAATGTGGGTGGCCGCCATGAAGCCGAGCCCGACGACTCCAACCCTGAGTGGAGGTAAGGTGTTCATAAAGTTGTTAAGAAATCTCGGGCAGTGCGAATGTCGGCTACTCGTTGGGCTCCAGCTTCGCGTTCAATAAAGCACCACCCGTCGAAACCAACTTGATTGATCGTTTGGAAAAATGCTTTCCAGTTCACTTCGCCCGTTCCAACCACAACTTCCTCACCCCAAGTTCCTGTCACTTTCGTCTTGGTGGCATCTTTAATATGAGTTTGTCGCAGCCATGGAGCCAAAGTATTGAGGGCCGCGATGGGATCGCCTTTATCGTAGAGGATAAGATTCGCAGGATCAAAATTGATAAAAACGTTCTTCCGATTCAGTCGTGTCAGAAATGCACTCAAAGTTGTTGCGTCTTCTTGACCCGTTTCGAAGGCGATTTCGAGATCTCGCTCGCCGTAGTAATCAGCGATGCGAGCTAAGCGATCCAATAACTTGGCAAAGGCGGGGTCAATTTCGTCATGGGGGAGGAACCCAGCGTGAAACATCACGAGTTTGATTCCCAAGTCTTTTGCCAACGAGGCGTTGGTTTGGATGTTGCGCCAGTTGGTCTCCCAATGCTCATCGGGCACGACTCCTCCAGTCCGACGGATCGAATCCAAAGTCGAATAATCCTCGCCGATCGTGCCGAACATCGCCGAAACATTCCGCACGCCTGCGCGTTCTGATTCGGTTGCATAATTCTTCCACGATGGATTCTCACGAATCGGATCTAGCGCTATAATAATATGATTTAGACCGGTTGCGTTAAGATCCCTGAAGAGATCCGAAGGGGTCTGGGGTTGCAGCGACCAACTGCACACTCCGAGGCGAGAGGTTAAGTTGTAATTCATAGGAATTGTATTTCGGTTGGTTTGGACAGTTAAGAATCCTAAAGAAAATCAGCCCAATTTCTCAACGAATTTCATAAAGCCTCGGGCTTGTTTGTTTAACCTCCCCAAAAGCTCAGGATCGACCACATGTCCTGAAGCATCCAAAAGGCTATTGATATTGGGTAGAAAAACGCGGTCTGGAAAAATATATGCATTTCGATATCCAAAAATCTGCTGCAACTGTTCCACGGGTTGAAGGGCACCCCAACGACTCGCACTTAAGCCGACAAAGCAGACCGGACGATTCGCGAAACTCTCTGGAAATTTTAGCATGTCGATGAAGTATTTTAATACTCCAGACATACTTCCGTTGTATTCAGGAGTGACAATAATCAGTCCTTTAGCCTCAAGGATCGCTTCACTAAAAGGTTGAAAGCTACTCGGTTTTTTTGTGTAGCAGCTAGGGTCAAAGATTTCAGGAGGAAGTTCGGCTAAATCAAGAATCCGGAGAGGGAATCCGAGAGTTTCATACATTTCTGCGATGTGCATCGCGACCTTGCGAGTGTTGGAGCTAGGTCTGTTGGTGCCTATGATCAAGGTAAGCATTGAGCGAGATTACGGTCGCATCAACGAGCCAGCAATGAACATTTAGCTGCTTCCGTGGTGGCGAATTCAGATGCATGAAATGAATCCCATCTCTAGGATAGAAGAATTGACACCTTTGATTTTTAAAAACTGTGTAGGCACGTTGTTATGGATTGGCAACCGCTCGACCCTTGGTTTGGTGGTTTTTATTTCGTTTTGGGTCCATGTAATCGATGGGAATGCTGGGGAGCATCGAACCAATGACATCGAAGGATGGCGGGTGTTGGTCAATGTGAAACTTCTCGAATCGGAACCTGAAGCCACATCCATCGCACTGAGAATCCTTCGTCAGCAGTTGCAGGAAATAATTCGGGTAATACCAAACCAAGCCTTAGATCCATTGCGGAAGGTTACTCTGTGGTTCTCGCCTGAGTATCCGCAGGTGCCACCACGAGCAGAGTATCATCCGGGTGCAGGATGGTTACGTGAAAACGGACGTGACCCGAGAATGGTGAAAGGAGTGGAGTTCACGGATATCAAGATTTTTGAGGCGGAGGCTAAACGGATGCCAAACTTTACTTTGCATGAACTTGCACATGCCTATCACGATGCGGAGCTTGATCAAGGGTTTGAGAATCCGGAGATTAAAGCCGCTTTTACCCGAGCAAAAGCAAGTGGTTCCTACGAGCGAGTGGGTCGATGGAACGGGGAAGGCCGACCCAGCACGACAGAGCGTGCCTATGCCATCACCAATCCCATGGAGTATTTCGCAGAGTCTACAGAGGCGTTTTTTTCGCGTAACGATTTTTACCCGTTCGATCGGGGGGAGTTACACGCTCACGACCCAAAGATGGAGGATCTGCTTGAACGATTGTGGAAACGACAATAGCCAAGCGAGTACATCACTTTTTGGAAGAATCAACCAACGCAACGATAACCCAGATTGAACGATGAAAAACCGTATTTGCTCAGTCGGATTAATCCTAGGGTTATGTTTTTGGTTGGGGGTTTCTGGACTCGCGCAAACCAAGAGTTCAAACCCTCCCAATATTCTCTATATTCTGGCCGATGACATGGGTCTCGGGGATGTCTCGTGCATGAATTCCAACAGTGCTTGGAAAACACCCCATCTCGATCAACTCGCCCGAGCAGGGAGAGTTTTCACGGATGCGCACTCGGCCTCAGGGGTTTGTACTCCAAGCCGGTATGCACTGCTTACGGGTCGTTACTCGTGGCGAGGGGCGTTGAAGTCGAGCGTCCTTCACGGATATGACAAGTCGCTGATCGAGAAAGGGCGACTCACGGTGCCCGCGTTGTTACGCTCGCAGGGATACGCCACCGCAATGGTAGGGAAGTGGCACCTCGGGCTGGATTGGGTGCGAGCTGGTTCTAAATTGGAAGCAGTTGATTACACCAAACCTTTCCAAGGAGGTCCTGTCGCACATGGGTTCGATAGCTTTTTTGGTATCAGTGCCTCGCTGGACATGCCTCCTTACGTTTATCTCGAAAATGATCGTGCTCGGGGTAGTGCGTCAGAACGGGTAGGCGATAGTCCAAAGCCAAAAATGTGGCGAGCTGGGGCGATCGCCCAAGATTTTAAACACCAAGATGTTCAACCGTTGCTATTTCAAAAGTCCCGCGAATTTCTCACGGCGCGAGCAGGGTCGAAGGATAAGAAGCCATTTTTCCTTTATCTGGCACTCGCATCGCCTCACACGCCGATCATTCCGACGAAGGAGTTCGAGGGGAAAACCAAGACAACCCCTTATGGAGATTTCGTTGCACAACTGGATCAAGAACTTGGGACACTGCTCGCCGATTTGGATCGACTTGGTTTCGCGAAGGACACTCTCGTCATTTTCACTGCAGACAATGGTTTTGCCCCTGCCGCGAATCTAGAGGAACTTCGAGCACTTAAGCATGAACCCAGCCTGATATATCGTGGCCACAAGGCGGATCTTTTTGAGGGTGGCCATCGGGTCCCTTTTATTGCTAGGTGGCCGGGAATAATTCCCGCCTCCACCCATTGCAAGGAAACGATTGGGCATTTGGATCTACTTGCAACTTGTGCAGAGATCCTCGGAGTTCAATTACCACCTTCGGCTGGGGAGGACAGTGTCAGTATTTTGTCGCTCCTGAAGGGTGGAATTTCCCTATCCCCTGAGCGAGCCGGACTCGTTCATCATTCCAACAACGGCTCGTTCGCCTTTCGTCAAGGCCAATGGAAACTGTTCACGGTTCCTGATTCTGGTGGGTGGAGTTCTCCAAAGCCAGGCCAAGCAGAGGCTGCCACCTTGCCGCGATTTCAACTTTACGACCTTGCATCAGACCCTTCAGAGAAAAGGAATCTGCAGGCTGCTCACCCTGAGATAGTTCAGCAGATGGGACGATTATTGTCGCAAATTATCGAGCGGGGACGGACGACACCTGGTTCACCCCAAGCGACCGATCGCACCGTCCCCTGGACTCAGACCGGTTGGATGAAGGAGTTTGCCAAGTAAAGCTTATCGTTTGAGCAGACGCCCCCCGAGTCCTGCCTCTCAAGAATCATTCCTCGGTGGGACTGTCACCCGTTCTGGTGACAAGGCTCAAGTTGCGTTTGCAATGTAGTCTCGCGTCCGAACACCCGTTGAACATCGCGCCTATGCGATCCACTGTCAGTGTTCGTGAAAGTGTAACCTATGAAAAAGCTGGGCTTGATCTGTATAACTGCGTCGGTTCTCTGTCTGACTCAAAATGGCTCCGCCGAATCTATCCTTTGGGTGAGTGATAACGGAGCGAAGGGAACCGTGGTGGGATCGGATGGGATTACCCGTGGGGCGTTTTATCCAGCTGCTTCAACGAGCGGGGTTCCGTATGTGGATCAAGGATTCGTGGATCTCCTGATAGCAGCAGGACACACGGTCAAACGGTTTAATCCAAACCCGACTACCATGTCGATGGATGATGTTCCAGAGATCAACTCTTACGATTTGATCATTGCCGGTACCGCTTTGAATAGTGGTCCTTTCAATCTGAATTCGCGGGGTCCGAAGTGGAATACGTTGATCACCAAGCCTATGATTTACACGAAATCAACGTTGGTAAGGAAGGATCGCACGGGGTTTTTGTTGGACAATAAGGAGTTCGATTGCGGGGCGGATGCGAGCACGACTGCGAGCGGCAAGCTAACCTTAACCGTACCTGCACATCCGATTTTTCAAGGGATCTCCCATACCACGAGTGGTGCCGATGAGATCATGAATAATCATTCCTTTGTTCGGGTGCCTCTACCGCTGAACAACCGTGGAGTTTCTGTCCAGTATTTCAAATTGGCAATAGATGGTGTGGATCAAGGAATCGCGAATGGTGTGGAATCAGGCGGTCGAATCCTTGCCACAATCGGCTTCAATCCGCTCGATCCGGGAGTCAACATCCCGGCAGGACAGACACCTGCAGTGAATGGGAGTTATGCTGCCACAGGATACGCCATCGTGGAGTGGTCTGCTCGATCGATCGTCCGAACCACCCAAGTCGCTGACGAACAAATTGCCGGCTACCGATTGTTATTTGCCTGCGGCACGCGTGATGCTGCGGGTTCGGTGACGGCGGCCCCAAACCCTCAAGTAGGAGCATTGGATCTAACCCCGGACGGTCAACAAATGTTCCTCAATGCAGTGAAGCATGCTGCTGCTCAAGTCTCCGCAAATACTTGGAAAAATAGCTCCCTCGATTTTCTCTGGAATGGAACGAGTGTGAACTGGAGTTCACCGACCGTCTGGATTGATTCGGACGATGCGCTCTTTGGAGAAGCTGGTGTCGGGACTGTGCTTTTGGGAGGGGCAGTCAGTGTTCATAACCTAACGTTCGGTGCTGAAGGATATTCGATCCAAGGGGGAGGCAACGCACTCACTTTAGCTGGTCCAACGCCGACAATAACTGTGAACGCGAATGGTTCGATCGGGACGAGTCTGGTCGGGGTGGATGGGTTGACCGTTCGAGGCAATGCAACCTTAACACTCGCTGGCGATGCCCTTTCTGGAACGGCGAATAGTTACGGAGGTGGGACGTTTGTTCGGAGTGGAACCTTGGTTCTCAGGGCGGTTGGGGTGAATGCATCGGGATCGGCTTATGCGGTTGATAACATTGAGGCCGTTGATGCTGGTGCTACCGTTCAAATCGGGACAATTAATGACGGAACTGCGAACACACGCCCGGCCGATGGTCAATTATTGCGCACAGGCAGCAGTGGGCGTCTCAACCTGACAGGTGGAACTTTCGACAACAACGGCGATGACAACGGATTGCAATATCCACCGCCAGAAGGGACTGGAACAATCGTCAATAGTTCCCCTTATAAAAGAGCAGTTCTGAAGCTCCAGAGGGCGGATGGCGGAACATTTCTCTTCAATGGCCAAATCAAAGATGGAGGCGTTAACGTCAGCACATCCCAAGGAGTCGCCCATCAGCAGAATATTGATATGAACGGCGGCAATTTCACGCTGATCCTCGGCGGTTCGAATTCGTTCTCAGGTTTTATTCGACTCAACAGCGGTTCGGGTAACACGATCATCCTTACGAATAATGGCACCTTAGGGTATCCAACTTCGATCAATTGTCCTGCTCGTCAGATTCTGATGAATAGCGGGAAAATCGATCTCAACGGAACAAGTCAAAAAGTCGGTTATGTGTTTACCGGGAACGATGCAAACTCTGCGATTGTGAACAGTGCGCACGGAACCGTCTCGACGCTGACCGTTTGTTTCAATACGACGAACCTAGTCTCCTATAAAGGTCCCGCAACGCCGCAGGGGATCCGCTCGGCTTTGTTGGACGACCCAACGACGGGAGGCACAATTGCGTTAACAAAGGAGGGAGTTGCCATTCAGCCAATCGGCCACTACGACGGTGATGGCAACGCTGCACCGAATAACTACCACGGAGACACGACGGTCAATGACGGGATTCTTCAGGTTTTGTCGGCCGGAGGCATTAGCCTCAATAGTGCTTATCGTCTCAACACCACGCGAGGGACGCTACAATTGGACTACGTTGGGACGGCAGTTGCAAAAGCACTCTTCATCAACGGCGTAGAGTTGCCTAACGGAACTTACGGTTCAGAAACCGCACCCATCACTGGGAATGGTCGCATCCAAGTCACCGGCTCAAGTCAAAAACCGGCCATCTCTTCGGTGCTTTCGGGGACGGAACTTACCCTAAGTTGGACCGGAAGCGTCGGCGGCTACAAGCTTCAGTCCCAAACTAACTCATTGAATGGCCCTTGGTTCGACTATCCCGGTGCGATCACAAATCCGATTAAGATAGACGTCGATAAGTCTCAAAACGCCGTTTACTTCCGGCTTGCACCGGCACCTTAATCCCGGTTGATAAAAATCGATGGGGAGTGTCGTGATTCGACACTCCCTTTTTTATTTCGCAGGTTCGTTTCAAGTTAACTCGCGGTAACGTTTGAAGTCGGCTATTATTGCTCGAAATGCCAATAGATCGCGAACAGTTACGTTTGAAGATCGAATTCCTTGCGAGTAAAGGTGTCCATATTGGAACGTCTTCTTGGAAGTATCAGGGGTGGATGGATCAGTTATACACCCGTGAGCGATACCAGTGGCGGGGCAAGGTCTCGACAAGTCGTTTCGAGCAAAACAGTTTAGAGGAGTATGCTGAGGTGTTTTCCACGGTCTGCGTCGATGCAGCTTATTACGTTTTTCCACGTAGAGAATCCCTGCAAAAGTTAGCAGATCAGGTGCCTGATGGGTTCCAATTTGGTTTCAAAGTTACCGACACGATCACCATCAAAAAATTTCCGAACCTCCCCAGATTTGGCGTGCAAGCAGGGCGACTGAATCCCGACTACCTGAACGCGGATTTGTTTCATACGGCATTTCTCGCGCCGTGCGAATCAATCCTTAAAAAAGTGGGGGTGATAATGTTCGAATTCTCCCGTTTCTGGCCATCGGATTACGAACACGGTCGCGATTTCCTCGGCGATCTCGACCGTTTCTTAGGAAAGTTGCCGAAGGATTGGCCTTACGCAATCGAACTAAGAAATCAGAATTGGCTTCACGAGGATTATTTTCGGTGCTTGGCCGAACATCGTGTGACCCATGTTTTCAATTCGTGGTCCGCAATGCCTCCAGTGAGTGAACAAATGTTGATTCCTCAGAGTCGGACAAATCCCTCATTGGTTGCGGCAAGGTTTTTATTGCGGCCGGGCAGGGAATACGCTGAGGCTGTGAAGGCATTCCAGCCCTATAACCAAATAAAAGAGGTGAATGATGAGGCGAGAAAAGCAGGTGCAGCCCTGATTCAGGAGGGCGTCAAAGAATGCGTTGAGGCTCCAAAGAAAACATTCATTTTTATCAACAACCGCCTCGAAGGAAATGCGCTTTCCACAATCGAGGCCATGATGGGTCTGGCGATGGAAGGCCATGGAGCAAATCGACCCTAAAATGTGAAGGAGAGGGATCGGTGAGGCTTGGACTTTTAAGTGGATTGGTGGCATTCTTGACGTATGCGATGTTGTCGGTGGATCCTAAGGTTATGGGTGTGGAGCTTGCTGGTCTATGCTCCGTTGCATGCACAAACCGTTGAATCCGCAGCATTTTTAGCAGCAAGTAAGGCATTTCAGGATCATTTCTATGAACGTGCCGACAAGGAATTAGGAGGGTTTCTTCTGCGATTCCCGAATTCCGTTCATGCGTCCGAAGCTCAACTACTCCAAGCACAATCCCGGCATCAACTTAGGATGTTTGATGGTGCCTATGATTTGTTGAACCGTGGGCTACCAAAGGCAGGTTCGTTGGGGGATCAGTTCCTATTATTGATGGGGGAGACCCAGATGGCGCGTGGAGATTTTGAGGGGGCAGCCGCAAACTACGGTCGATTGTATCGTGATTACCCCATGTCGCCGCTCGGTTTAGGAGCGAGTTATAGCCAAGCGTTGGCTCAGTATCGGAAGAAGGACCTGCCAGTGGCAATGGATTTGCTCAGTAATCCACAGGGGGAATTCCGAAAAATCAGTCAGGGGCTAACCAACGACACAGTGGCGATGGGCTATTTGTTGCTTGGAAGAATCGCAATAATCCAGAACGAAACCGAACGAGCCCGCCAAGCACTTCAGGCACTTTCTACATGGAAACTTTCGGACAACCTCGATTGGGAGCGCTACGACCTATTGGCCCGTGTCGATCTTGCAGCAGGTAAGGCTTCTGATGCGCTCTCGTTTACTACGAATGCGTTGCGTGCATCGGAGTTGAGTCGTTCTGCGACGATGAAGGCGGACACCTTAGCGTTACGTGGAGAGATTTTTCGGAGGCTTGGGCGACTAAACGAAGCTTTGGAGGCCTATGATGCCGTGGCGCAGTCCACCAACATGCCCGCGAGCCAACTCCGACAAGCTGCGTTGCAAGGTGCTGAATTGTTGTTGTCCCAAGGCAAGAGCACAAACGCAATCACACGACTCGAAAATTTTCTGACTGCGCACCCACTAGAGGAAGGTGCCGACTTGTTCCATTTAAAGTCGGGAGAATTGCAGTTGGAGGCTTGGCGTTCCGGTTCTAACAAGACACAGACCACGTTTCTGATCAAGGCGCGTACCCATTTCGACGCAATTATTTTTCAACTAACCAATAGCACTCTCAGCGGAAACGCTTTGTTGGGAAAAGGTTGGACCTATTGGGAGGATTCGAGGCTCCCGCTATTGAACCGTATGGTGGAAGCTCAAAAGGCTTTTCAAGCGGCAGCAGAACGATTGCCCAAATCTGAGGATCGAGCGTTGGCCCATTACAAAGTCGCGGATACATTATTTCAGCAAGCTCAGTTTAGTTCGGCGGTTACCAACTACCAACTCGTCATCGATCAGTTTGGAGAATTGCCGGGAGCCCGTTCTAACCTAGTCGCCCAAGCTGGTCACCAAATTGTGCGGAGTTTGATCGTATTAGGTGAAATAAAACAGGCTCGCACGACGATGGAGTCGCTTGTAAAAAGCCATCCGAAGAGTCCCCAAAGTGAGGAGGCATGGTTGGCAGTAGCTCAGCAACTTGTGGAGAGTGGATCTTTCATTGAAGGCCGTCGTTTGCTGGATGATTTCATCGCTGAAAGACCGCATTCGACTTTTCGCACCGTGGCGGAACTCAATCGTGCACGGTCTCTCGCATTCGATAACCGTTGGACTGAAGGGGCGATTGAACTTGAAAAATGGGCTGCGGTGCACACAAACCATCCTTCATTCCCAGAGGCTCAATTTGACAGAGCATGGATGACTTTTAGAGGAGGTGACCAAACAAATTCATTCCATCTATTCACTAATTTCATTGGCCGATTCCCGTTGCATGCTCTCGCCCCGATGGCGCAAAACTGGGTGGCAGACTATTATTATAATCGGGAGCAATGGGGTCCGGCGGAGTTGAATTATCAACGACTTTTTCAGACAACCAACCAGCCTCCTAATGGCCTTGGGTATCAAGCCAAGTTGATGGCTGCACGGACTGCGATTCTCCGGCAGGGCTACAACGATGCACGTGGTTATCTCACAAATCTAATCGGTGATGCCAATTGCCCTACCAATCTTGCTCCCGAAGCTTGGTTTATGCTGGGAGATGTCATCATCGAGCAACGCATCGCCAACTCCACGAACATCCTTAACAACTACATTGAGGCCCTGAACGCTTTCGCAATGATCCCCAAACAGTACTCAGGGCATCGGCTCGAACCGATTGCTTTTGGTAAGATGGGAGACTGTTACTTCCAGTTAGCCTCTCAATTCCCTGAATACTACGGTAAAGCAACGAATGCGTATGCGAAGGTGTTAGACTTCTCGACAGCCCCTGTCGCTGCAAGGAATCAGGCGGAGTTCGGGTTGGCACTCGTGCTAGAGAAACTCTCCGAAACGAGTGCCGTCAATCCTCGCACGGCATTACTCAAAGCTTCGCTTGATCGATTATTAAACATTGTTTACGGCAACAATTCTGGCGGGGTATCTTCCGATCCGTATTGGGTAAAGAGAGCTGGATTGGCGGCAGGGAGAGTTTCCGAATTGCTCAAAAACAAGGCAGCCACGGTAGCACTTTATCGTCGTCTGGCCGAAGATCTCCCCAGTCTGAGAGCAACTTGGGAGTCGAAAATCCGTGGTATTGAGGCTTCTGTTGAGGATTAATGGGTCTCAAACTATCACCCAATCAAACAGACCTTCTCAGCGGGATAATGGGCCTATGAGACCATGTTCCAACAAAGACTCGAAATATTTCCTGAAATATCCTTGCAACCTTGATGATGGGATTCTATATTCCACGCTCTTTTTAAGAACAGAGTTATGCGACGTCCAAAAGGAAACCGAACACGGAAAGCCGTAGCCAAGCGATTTAAAATCACTGCGTCTGGCAAAGTGCTGCGCTCACGCGCGGGTAAACGGCATTTGCTTGCCACAAAGAACGCGAAACGCCGTCGTTCACTTGGAACCGCCAAATTGGTGGATTCCACGGATGTGTATCGAATCACTCAGAGCCTACCTTTTAGCCATTAATTTTAACTAATTTCCGACAATGCGTGCGACAAACGGTCCAGCCTCTCGTAAACGACGTATCCGAACAATCAAAGCCGCCAAGGGCTTTCGGATGCGCCGCTCTAAACTTTATCGTTATGCGGCCGATGCACTCGACCACGGACGCCAATATGCTTTCCGCGACCGCAAGGTCAAGAAACGCACGTTCCGCGCCTTGTGGCAGGTTCGCATCAACGCAGCCACCCGTGCTGCAGGAATGACCTACAGCCGTTTCATGGAAGGCCTGAAGGCTGCCCAAGTGGTGCTGGATCGCAAAGTGTTGGCAGATATTGCCGCCAGCGATTCGGTTGCCTTTGCTCAGCTTATCGCCGTCGCCAAAAAAGCCCTTGAAGGCAAGACCGCGCAAGCCGCAGTTGCGACGGCCTAAAGCACGTTCCAAGTTAAACTTTCAATCTACGGGCGACCAAGGCATCCTTGGTCGCCCGTTTTTTTCAATTATGTCTTTCCTTGATCAGATTGAACCGTTGCAGCAGGAGGCTATTCAGGATTTCAACCAAGCCAGTGATCTTAATGCCTTGGAACAAGTCCGGATCCAATACCTAGGGACGAGTGGCAAGTTCACATTGATGCTCAAGCAGTTGAGCACATTGCCGAAGGAAGAAAAGCCTGCGGCAGGGAAGCTTGTCAACATCGCCAAGGGACAATTGGAGACCGCCCTAACGAGTCGACGGAGTGTGCTTGAACTTAAGGCTGCGTTGCCAAAAAACCCTACGGACTTCACGTTGCCAGGTCGGCGGAACTCGATTGGTAAGTTGCATCCACTGACACAAGTGACGGAGGATATCGTTGGTTGTTTTCGCAAGCTGGGGTTTGTGGTTGCTGATGGTCCGGAGATTGAAGATGAATACCATTGTTTTGATGCATTAAACACGCCGGCGGATCATCCTGCTCGGGATGCGCAGGACACATTCCATCTTTCTGCGCCAAGCAAGCATTTGCTCCGCACCCATACCTCATCGGTTCAGATTCGTGTGATGGAAAAACAGGTGCCACCGATCCGGATCATTGTTCCTGGGAGGGTTTATCGGCGGGATAATGCCGATGCGACGCATAACCCTACATTCCATCAAATCGAAGGTCTCTACGTCGATAAGAACGTTACGATGGGCGACCTCAAAGGAACTGTGGAGTTTGTCTTTAAGCAGTTATTGGGGGACGAAGTGAAATTACGGTTTCGCCCGCACTATTTTTCATACACAGAACCGAGTATGGAGATTGATTTTTCAAGCCCGCTTGTCAAAAAAATGGGCAAAGATTGGCTCGAAATCGCTGGGTGTGGGATGGTTCATCCTCAAGTGTTCAAAACCGTGGGTTATGACCCTGAGGTTTGGAGTGGATGGGCGTTCGGGTTTGGTATCGAACGTATCGCGATGATCCGCTACGGCATCACAGATATTCGTCTTTTCTACCAAAATGATGTGCGTTTTCTATCCCAGTTTTGAGGCACCTAATCGATTGATTCTGATTAAAACTGACGGCAAGAATTTCTCATGAAAGTCACACTAAACTGGCTCCGGCAATACGTTGATTTCCCTTGGTCACCTGCTGAACTTTCCGAGCGGTTGACGATGCTAGGCATCGAAGTCGAGGGGATGACGGAATTGGGCGGCGATTTTAAAGGAGTGGTCGTGGCCCAAGTGGTCACCCGTGAAAAACATCCCAACGCCGATAAGCTTTCTTTGTGCCGTGTCAACGATGGCACTGGTGAGAGGCAGATCGTGTGTGGTGCGCAGAATTTCTCAGCAGGCGACAAAGTGCCATTGATCTTGCCGGGAGCTTCTCTGCCAGCAAAACCCGGAGAGACCGCGTTTACGATCAAAGTTGGTAAAATCCGTGGTGTCGAATCTCAGGGGATGATGTGTTCTCCGCAGGAGCTTGGACTTCCGGATGTGGTCGATGGGTTACTTATTTTACCAAATGACGCTCAGGTGGGGCAGCCGTTTGCTACTTACCTCGGTCGTGGGGAGAGTGATGTGGTGTTTGATCTCGAGATCACACCGAACCGACCGGACCTCAACAGTGTCCTCGGAATCGCTCGGGAGATCAGTGCCCTGACGGGGAATCCGCTCAGGGTTCCGGTGCTTCCGGCGCTAGTTTTAAATGATGATATTTCTGCAAACGTGATTGTGCGTGTTGAGGATCCTGAACTTTGTCCACGCTACACGGTTCGTCTGATACGCGGGATCAAGATCGCCCCGAGTCCCGCTTGGCTAAAATCGACACTGGAGAGAGTGGGCGTTCGAAGCATCAACAACGTCGTAGATATCACGAATTTTGTCATGCTCGAATGCGGTCAACCCTTGCACGCCTTCGATTTCGGCCTGCTAAGGGACCATACAATCGTTGTTCGACGTGCAAAAGAGGGCGAAACATTTGTTACCTTAGATGGTCAAACTCGTTCGCTGACAACGCAAATGCTGATGATTGGGGATGCGGAGCGGGGGATTGCCTTGGCCGGGGTGATGGGTGGGCAGAATAGCGAGATTAATCCGCAGACGGTGGACGTCCTTCTCGAGAGTGCATATTTTCAACCACAATCGATTCGGGCTACTTCTAAAAAACTGGACTTAAGGAGCGATGCTTCCTACCGCTTTGAACGAGGTGCTGATATCGGAATCTGCAACTGGGCGAGTCACCGAGCCGCACAATTAATGGTTGATATTGCTGGTGGAATCATCACCTCTGGGATGGTAGATGTTTATTCGCAAGAACCGAAGGTCAAGACGATCACGTTGCGGTTCGCCAGAACTAATCAACTGCTGGGGCTTGTCCTTTCCGGCGAGGTCCAATTGCAATACCTGAAATCTTTAGGATTGGAAACGGTGGCGGTTGACGATTCGGCGATTGTTACTATCCCAAGTTATCGAGTTGATCTGAAACAAGAGGTGGATCTGATTGAAGAGATCGCCCGGCTTTACGGCGTGGATCGTATCCCTGTCACCCCGCCGAAAGGTGTGGTGGGGAGTAATCAGTTCGACACAGTTTTTGATGAACTGAGTGAGGTGCGATCCTTGCTAGCCGCTTCGGGACTTTCTGAGGCCCAAGGACAGACCCTTATTTCTTCCAAGGCTGCAAATCTGATTTCTGTGGAATCCGTTGGGTTAGCTAACCCATTGAGCGTTGACATGAATGTTTTGCGTTCGAGTTTAATACCCGGCCTGTTGGATTCGCTCAGCCATAATTTGCATCAGTTTGTGGCCGATGTCCGGTTGTTCGAATTGGGGAAGATTTTCACTAGGGAAGGGGAGTTAGTCCGCGAAGAACGACGGGTAGCAATTGCGATCACGGGTCGTCGTCTCGTTGGGTTTTGGAGTGGGGAAGATCGTGAAGCTCGTCTCGACCTCTCAGACCTGAAAGGCCTCCTAGAGGAGTTACTCGAAACACTCGGGCTCCGCGGTTATACTTGCCAACGCCGTGCCACCTGTCCTTCAGAATTGTATTTGGAAGCGGCAACCCTTCACCTCGGCAAACAAACCATTGGCGAATTTGGTCAACTCCTTCCATCGCTTGCGAAACAGTACGATTTGCGGGACCCTGTGTTTCTTGCCGAGCTGAACTTAGACCTGCTCTTGGCGCGTCGAAACACGAACAAATCTTTTAAACCGCTCCCGATGTTTCCCAGCATTCGGAGGGACGTCGCCATGATCGTGCCTGAGGAGACTTCCCATGAATCAATCCTCGCGGTGGTGCGCCAAGTTAAACCGGCACATCTAGAGAAGGTCGAATTATTTGATGTTTTCAGAGGTAAAAACGTAGCAGACGGCAGCAAAAGCGTGGCCTACGCCTTCACTTACCGGAGTAGCG
>SXQI01000018.1 GCA_005793025.1 Verrucomicrobiales bacterium | reverse complement strand
GGGTGAGCGGTGGTATTTTTACAACCTAGCCGTGGCGGGATACGACAAAGTCCGGAGGATCGACGAACAATACGAAATCGGTCCCGGAGTTGGTATGACCGTTCTCAATTCTATTCCCAATCACTTTGTTTGGCGGAGCGAAGCTGGTTTCAGTTATCAGGAACAGTTCCACAATGATGAAACCGACCAAGTGACTTATTCCGCTCGTCTCGCCCAGTTAATCACTTGGAAATTATGGGGCAAGCTGACGAGCAACACACAATTCGAATTCTTTCCGAACCTACAAAACTTCGGAGACTACCGACTCAGGCTTGAATCCACATTGAGTTATCCACTGCTGGAAAACATTTCGTTAAATTTAATCGCAGCGGATATTTACGACACACTCCCCGTCCTAGGTGTTACTCGAAATGATTTCCAGATACGATCCGCACTAGGATTGCGGTTTTAATTATTGAACCATGGTTATCCAATCTGCACTTCTGTGTGACGCGGCACACGATTACAACGGGAAACTCTGCCTACTCGGATCCTTCGACACGATCGTCTCTCCCCGTTTCCCCATGGTTCATCCTGCATGTTCAGTTGCGATCCGATTGACTTTCCGCAGCGAAGACGAGGGGAACCATCGCTTGAGACTCATGTTGATTGACGAAGATGGGAAAAACATCCTCCCAAAAATCGAACCCGCCCTAGACGTTAAAGTTCCTGATAACGTGATTTTCTATTCTAGGAACCTCATCTTTAATCTGCAACAAACTCGATTTGATCGTCCCGGCCAATACTCGATCGACCTCTTAATCGACGATCAAATCTGCGCCCGTATCCCTCTACAAATCGTCCCCGCCCTGCAAGGGGAAAAGGGCCCTACCCAGGGCCCTCGATGAATTTCGGCCTCAAGTTTTTCAGATTAGCAACTGTCCTCCTCGCAATTCTTTCTCTCAAACCATTGATCCAAATCCCCGTTCAAGGAGGGGTGGGTGCCCATTCACACAATGATTACGAACAGCCTCGACCCTTGCTGGATGCTCTCGAAAGTGGTTTCGGAAGCATCGAAGCGGATGTGTATTTAGTGGGTGGTCGGCTGCTCATCGGGCACACCGTAGGAAGTCTAAAGCCGGAGCGCACTTTAGAATCGGTCTATCTAGATCCGCTTCGTGCATGGTTCAAATCCCTCCCAGATTCGAATAAGCGTTCGAACCCCTTACAACTCATGGTCGATGTCAAAACGGAGGCCAACGCAACTTGGATTGCTTTGCATTCGGTACTCACGAACTATTCCGACATCCTAACCCGATTTGAAACAACCAACACCATCAACCGAGCCGTGGTGGTTGTGATTTCTGGAAATCGATCGATCGAATTGATGCAACAACAAAATCCTCGTTTCGCCGCCTACGACGGAAGGTTAGAAGATTTAATCACGCATAGCGCATGGCCTCCCTCCTTTATGCCGATGGTTAGCGGTTCTTGGTCGAGTTTTTTCAAATGGCGCGGACTCGGAAACTTTCCAGAAGCCGACCAGAAACATCTTCGAGAATCCGTTCTCACGGCTCATAAACAAGGACGAACCTTGCGTTTTTGGGGAGCTCCTGACGGACCCAATACTTGGCGGGTGCTGGCTGCAGCTGGCGTCGATTGGATCAATACAGATCGTATCGTCCCAGTGGCAGATTTTCTCCGCACTCAACCACGCCCTGATCAACCCACGAAAACTCGCTGAGCTCAGCCGTCAAACTTTCGGACTCTCAGAGGCGATTCCCGCCGATTGGTCCCAATTCCTTGGCTGTAACCGCACGAGCCGTCTCCACTCTACTGAACTTAGGCGTGGTCACCGAATAGCTAAAACCCTGTGCGCTGCCAGCAGCTCCGTATCGGCCTTTTTTATCGACCGCGATGAAATTAATACTCAGATCCGAACCCTTGGGATCTTTACGGGCGATGGCTTTGACTGTCTCTAGGCAAGCCTCCGTAGGGGTGGCTCCGCGTTGCATAAAGCTCACCACTTGGAACGATCCACAATACCTCATCACGTTCTCGCCCAATCCCGTCGCCCCCGCCGCACCCACTTGATCATCCACATATAATCCGCCACCGATAATTGGCGAATCGCCGACTCTGCCCGACAATTTATAAGCCCATCCGCTCGTCGAACAACCGCCATAAAAATGACCGTCTGGCGCCAGTAAAATCAACGCAATCGTGTCGTGATTCTTGCCATCCGCATTTTCTTGTTTTGATTTCCACTGGAGCCATTCTCGTCGGCGAGCTTCCGTTGGCATTTCAGCGGTCTCCAAACCTTCTTTCAAAGCAAATTCCCGTGCCCCTGAACCGACCAACATGACGTGCTTAGTTTTTTCCATGACACGGCGAGCAGCGGAAATCGGGTGACGGATTCCCTCGATTGCAGCCACGCTTCCCGCCTTGTGCCCCGGCCCGGACATGATACAGGCATCGAGTTGAACAACCCCCTTTGCATTCGGCATGCCTCCCGCCCCCACCGACGAATTACTGAGGTCGTTTTCAGTGACCCAAATACCCTTCTCCACTGCGTCCAAACCCGAACCACCTTGGGTGAGTATTCGCAAAGCCTCATCGTTACTTGCCTTACCGAAAGGCCACGTGGAAACAATCACCGGACCCGTTGTTCTGGCCATAGCTTTTTCTTTCGCTTGAGCGGAACCCAGTAACCCATTCGCCCCAACGACCGATGCAATACTAAGAGAGTGGTGTAAAAACACCCGACGCGTTGTAAGCATAAAATCGGATCCCTGTTATTTTTGGTTCTTCGCTTTCACCAAACCAATCGAACTGCTTCGCTTTGCGACCTTGCGGCTAGTGGTGATTTTGTCGACGGTGCCTGTTTTGAGATATTCCACGCGAACTTTTTCGAGAATTTGATCACGTCGATCATACAATCTTTTCTGTTTGCGAGGTTTTACCCTGCTCAGGCAATACGCTGTCAACAATGGCAACGAGATCGTCGAGTCCACATAAGCCACGACGCAATCAGGTAGATTGTCCGGATCTACTTTACCCCAACTTACCGCCTCTGCAGGGGTTGCCCCGCTCAAACCACCGGTATCCGGTCGAGCGTCGGTGCACTGCAGGAAATAATCATGCCCTTTCTCTTTGATCCCCATCACTTCTTGAATCTGGGGTTCAGTCTGCAGCATGAAATTCTTTGGAGAACCCCCACCCAAAATGAACACCGAAGATTTATGCCCTGTGGATTTGGCTTCGTAAACGATCCCGGCGGTTTGATTCACATCGCGGTTCACATCGGGCATCAATTTCGAATCACGAAGTGCCATCGCTGCGATGTTCATACCGATCGAGCTGTCCCCCGGACTGCTCGTGAAGATCGGGATTCCACATTCGTATGCCACGGCTAGAACCGAAGCATCCTTGAGACCGAGTTTCTTGCCTCGGGCAGATACATATTTACCTAAAAGATTGTGGAACTCGTCGGTTCCCATCGGTTTTTGAAATTCCGATCCTTGGATGACCTCGCGCACGAATGCATCTGTGTCGAGAAGAACATTGTAATCAAATAGGACATCGTAAATTCGGATCACCCCGTCCTTGTGCAGATCAATATCGTCTAAAAATGGAGAACCCGCATAAAGGGACATGTCCAAACCGTAATGTAGGTCGTGGTAAAGATTGGCTCCTGTCGAAACGATCCAATCCACAAACCCTGCCTTCATGAGCGGAATTAAGCAGGATTTCCCTAAACCAGCGGGAGTGAGTGCCCCCGTTAAGCTCATGCCAATGAACCCGTTATCGGGAAGCATTTTCTTAACCAGCAACTGCGCGGCCTCCCGGATTCGACCGCCATTATAAGCTAGAAATGATTGATCGATCAGATCCGCCGCAGAGATATTCTTCCCAACTCCAAACGGATCTAGTCTGGGGTAGGCGGCAAATTTGCCAGTCAATTTCGCATGTTTACTCATCACAATTCATCTTGGTGAAAAGCTAGGCTCCTGCAACCTGTTTTTCCCGTTCTAGATTCCCTCGGCGATGGTTGGAGGCATCTGATATGCGTATCCGACCTCGGGACTGAGGGGACCATTTTGGCTTGCTAACACTCGGTATTGGCGAATCTGAAGTGAAACTTCTTTGCCATCATCAAGGCCAAGTTGGCTGTATTCTTCCTTAGTCATCCGAGCTCGAATTACTAACCCTGACGACAACTCCAACTCGATTCTTAGCATGATGCCTAGGAAAAATGTGTGCTTCAACACGGCTCGATATCGGTATTGTGCCAAGTCTGTGGAAACCTGTACGGCGTAGGGTCGAAACCCGATTCGAGCTGAACCATCCGGAACACCGGTCGTGGGGAATTCCATCTCCCCAACTCGGGCGACCCCATGGGAAACTTCCGCCTCCAAAACATTCATTACCCCGATGAATCGAGCCACGAATTCATTCGAAGGTCGTTCATAAACATCGCGTGGTGTTCCGATTTGTTCGAGTTTCCCTTTGGCGATGACCACAATCCGATCGGCCACTTCCATGGCTTCTTCCTGATC
>SXQI01000141.1 GCA_005793025.1 Verrucomicrobiales bacterium | reverse complement strand
CAACCATCCTTGGTTCAAATCATCGAAGATGCCGGCCTCACGATTCAACAAAAAGGGTATCTGCCCTCGATGGGTTTTTGGATCATCAGCCTGCGTAACAAATTAGGGTTGAACAGCATAGCGGCGGGTTCATCCTTTTGGGAGTTTTTGCGCTACAAAAACCTTCTGATCTCAGGGAGTTTCATTGCATTCGACACCTTGAGAATCAAACTAGGTTTCGAAACGTCGAACCAATTCGTCGTCGCACGGAAACCCTCTTAATTCTTTTGATCCGCGTTGGGGTGTTCGCGCTCACGCAACCAAGCGAAAATCACTGGGGTAACGATCAGGATATGCAACAGGCTGCTCACCATGCCACCGATGACAGGTGCTGCTAAGGGCTTCATGACTTCCGAGCCCGGACGCGTGGACCACATGATAGGCAAAAGGCTCGCCACGATGGTTGCTACCGTCATCACTTTCGGTCGCAGGCGAAGACGCGCTCCATTGATAACTGCTCCAACCAGTTCACTTTTCGTCAGGATCCCCTGCTCTTTCTGTTTGTTTTTTACGGCCTCCTCGAGGTAGATCACCATTACGACACCTGTTTGAATCGCGGTGCCGAACAAGGCGATGTAACCTACCCAAACCGCCACGCTGAAGGGATAACCGAGCGCCCATTGTAAGAATACCCCACCCGTAAGTGCAAATGGCACTGCCAAGATGACATGAGCTGCCTCCTTGAAGTTTCGATAAACGAGGTAAAGAAGTAAAAAAATCACGAAGAGGACGGTTGGCACCACTAAACTCAACGTCCGCTGTGCTCTGAGCTGGTTTTCGTATTCACCGCTGAATTCCACGGTCATGCCGTTTGGCAATGAAACTTCTTTTTTTACCCGTTCCATCACCTCAGTGACAAACCCACCGAGATCACGATCTTGGACGTTGGCCTGAACAAAGACCCGGAGCCGGCCGTTCTCGCTACTGATTTCACTCGGACCGAGAACTCTCTTGATTTTGGCAACGAGACTCAAAGGCACCGAGGTTTTGTCCGGTGTAGTGATGAGAATATCCCCCAACCTTTCGATGTCCTGACGCTCGTCGCGTTCCAATCGAACTTGAATGGGAATCCGTTGGCGACCTTCGATGGCAGTGGCGACGGTCTTCCCGCCGATCCCTGTTTCTACAGCTTCGAGAACTTGCTGAGCGCGTAAGCCGTAACGCGCCATCGCCACCCGATCAATTTCTATTTCCAGATAGGGTTTTCCTTGAACCCGAGACGGAGCTACTCCGGCGGCTCCTCGCACATCCCTTACCACACGCTCAACTTCGAACGCTTTTTGCTGAAGCTCATCGAGATTATCTCCAAAGATTTTCACCCCGAGTTGGGCTCGGATTCCGGTGCTGATCATCAGCACACGGTTTTCGATGGGTTGCAGAAAACCCGGCACATAGCCGGGGACAGTCGAGAGTTTGGAAGTGAGCTCTTGGATTAACCCGTCCCGTGTCAACCCGGGTCGCCATTCGTTCTCCGGCTTGAGGACGATCGTGGTTTCGATCATCTCAACGGGTGCAGGGTCGGTGGCGGTTTCTGCTCGACCGAGTTTACCCGCTGCCGAGACGACCTCGGGGGTTGATTTGATTACCTTATCCTGCCATGACATGATCCTTTTGACCTCAGTCAAGGAGGTGCTTGGGAGGAGAACTGGCATGAAAAGCAGTGATCCCTCGTTCAGCGGAGGCATGAATTCTGTACCCAACCCGGCAGTCGCGGAAGCAAGCCTCTTCCAGTGGTGTTGAGTTAACCAATGCTGAGCCGTTTTTGGTAAACCAAACGCTAAAATGCAGGCGGCCACCAACATCCCAGCAGCCCCTGCGAGCACAGTTTTTCTATGACGAAGTGCCCAACCGAGCACAGGGTCATAAACCGTCAATAAAAAGCGCATCAACCGATTGTCTGACTCGGAGTGGAATGGCCCCCGCACGAATGTTGCACAGAGCACTGGGACGATCGTCATCGCCAAAACCGTGGAACCGATCATCGCGAATGTCTTTGTGAACGCCAAGGGATGAAACAGCTTTCCCTCCTGACCCGACAGGGCGAATACCGGAATGAACGCGAGGATAATGATCATCATCGCAAAAAAGATGGGACGGCCTACTTGGGTGGAAGCCTCCAGTGTCACGTTCCATGTCTCAGCCGCCGTGAGCCGCGATCCTTTGATTCCCTCGGCCCGCTCGCAATGGCGGATGACGTTTTCCGTAATGACGATGGCCGCGTCAACAAGGACACCAATCGCAATGGCAATGCCGCTCAATGACATAATATTGGAGCTGATGCCGAACTGCCTCATGAGGATGAAGGAGACCAAAATCGAGATCGGCAGAGGCAAGGTCACAATGAGGATGCTACGAAAATGCCACAAGAACAGGATGTGCGCTAAGGTCACGAGGATAATCTCCTCTAGCAAAGCGTGCTTAAGGGTGTCGATGGTGCGACCGATCAAGTCGCTCCGATCGTAAAAGGATCGAATCGTGATTCCAGGGGGCAAGCTGGGAGTGATTTGAGCGATACGCTGTTTGACAGCCCGGATAACCTCCATCGCATTTTGCCCGGTTCGCATCACCACGGTTCCTCCTACCACTTCTTGCCCATCGACATCCAACGCCCCTCGTCGGAAATCCCCTCCGAATTGCAAAGTAGCAAGCTCTTTAAGGTAAATCGGGATTCCGTTCCTCGTTACCACGACGATCGATTCCAAGTCGGCGAGGGACTTCACCAACCCAACCCCCCGCACCACAAACTCAAGCCCGTTTTCTTCGACTACTTTTCCACCCACGTTGAGATTGCTTTCGGAAATGGCGGCCATGACCTCTCCCAATGAAACCTGTGCGGCCCGCATTTTTGAGGAAGAAACTTCGATCTGATATTGGCGCACGAATCCGCCAACGCTCCCGACCTCTGCCACGCCCGGGACTGAATTGAGTTGGTAGCGGACAAACCAATCTTGTAACGATCGAAGTTCGCCAAGGTCATAGCCTTTCTGAGTGGCGCGCTCAGGGTCAACATGCAGATAATACTGATAAACCCAACCTAAACCGGTCGCATCCGGACCGAGCCGAGGTAACACTCCACTCGGCAAGATATCTCCTAAATAGCTGAGTCGTTCCAAAATCCGAGTGCGAGCAAAGTAGTTGTCCAAGCCGTCCTGAAAAACGACGGTTACCAATGAAAAACCGAACATTGAAGTCCCTCGCACTGCCCGAACCCCCGCAAGACCTTGCAGGTT
>SXQI01000140.1 GCA_005793025.1 Verrucomicrobiales bacterium | reverse complement strand
TGAAAGATTTGGATCTGAAAACAAGGCTTTTTAAACATCGTTGCAGCTACATGATTTATAGTGCGGCGTTTAAAGGATTGCCGAAGGCGATGAAAGAACGGGTCTACAAAAAACTAGGTGAGGCTCTGAGCCTAACAAGAGCAGAGGCGGATTACAAACACCTTGGGCACGACGAAAAGCAAACAATCCGGCAAATACTCAAGGGAACGCTCGAGGATTTACCCGAAAAGTGGTAAGACGAAAACGAAAAGGCACCCCAATGACTTAAGGTGCCTGTGAGGAAATAGAAGGTGATTACTTCGCGGCTTTTTCGGTTTTCATCCCAGCAGAAACCCAACCGGAGATACCGGCGGACATGTGCTTGATGTTTTTGTAACCGAGCTTCTCAGCGGCATTTGCAGCTGCTTTGTAGGCACTGCACTTGGGGCCACCGCAATAAGCAACGATCTGGGTGTTCTTATCGGCTGGCAGCGACTTAGCCAAGCTGGCTTCGATCGAGTCAAAGTTCAACGCACCCGGGATATGAGCTTTGGCAAAGGATTCAGATCCATTGACA
The DNA here is from genome assembly GCA_005793025.1 of Verrucomicrobiales bacterium. Lineage (GTDB taxonomy): Bacteria > Verrucomicrobiota > Verrucomicrobiia > Limisphaerales > SXQI01 > SXQI01. The sequence goes on along the minus strand of SXQI01000140.1, from coordinate 10,024 downwards.
TCGATGATGACAACTTTTTTGGATTCGGTCAGGGTTTTGACCTCAGAAATGCTGATGTCAGGAAACTCTCCAGCGAAAGCTGATGCGGAAACGAGGACAGTGGCAATGAGCGCGAGAAACTTCTTCATGTGAACATTCAGTTGACGGTTAACTGGCTTCCATCGCCTCCACCAAGAGGCGTGCCCTTCATCACCCGATGAGCGAGCCGAGCTTCTGCTCTGCAGACCATCGAAGTTCAAAAGAACTTTGGATATGAGACACAGATAGACTGATTCTGACATTTAGCAATTCCTTTTTATGTGCTCAAAAGCTAGAGCATTCAAACTTGTCTGGGTTCGTTGAATCGGTTATCCTTCGGTTTCCTTTGCTTCGGGAGAGGTAAGGGCGATTTTTAGTTAAACCTTTTGTCACTGAATTATGGCGTTGCGACTTGGCGATGAAGCCCCAAATTTTACGGTGCCGACAACGGCTGGGACAATTAATTTTCACGACTGGCTTGGGACGGGTTGGGGGATACTTTTTTCTCATCCGAAGGATTATACCCCAGTCTGTACCACCGAATTGGGGACTGTTGCCAAACTCAAATCAGAATTTGATCGTCGAAATGTGCGGGTGCTCGCGATCAGCGTGGATTCGGTGGAATCCCATCACGGATGGATCAAGGATATTGACGAGACTCAGAATACGACGATGAATTTCCCGATCATTGGAGATCCAGATCGAAAAGTCGCTTCTCTCTACGACATGATCCATCCCAATGCAGATGACACCCTCACGGTTCGTTCGGTGTTTATCATTGGTGCTGACAGAAAAATTAAATTGATCCTGACGTATCCTGCGTCAACTGGCCGTAATTTCGCTGAGATCTTGCGCTGTATCGATTCATTGCAATTAGCAGCAAAACATAAAGTGGCGACCCCGGCTAACTGGGTTTGTGGCGAAGATTGCATCGTCTCAACAACCGTCAAGGACGAGGACGCAGACCGGTTGTTTCCTGAGGGTGTCCGTCGGGTTAAACCCTACCTGCGCTATGTTGCCCAACCGAAAAGCTGATCAAGCGGTTGTTATTTTTTAAACAGGCGAGGCCAGCAAACTGCTGGCTTTGCCCTTTCCGACTGAGGAATCATTCCGCTCATGGTAGCTAAGCCAGATTGCATTCGGGTTGGGGTCCTAGGATCAGGGAAGGGTTCCAACATGGTAGCCTTGGCTGAAGCGGCGACACTGCCAGACGCAACATTTAAAGTTGTAACTGTGATCAGCGATACGGCGGGTGCTGGAATTCTCGACAGGGCTAGAGAGCGGGGGATTCCAGCGCATTACATCAATCCTGGGCAGTTTCGGACAAAACTCGATGCAGGTGCGGAGGCTCGTTTTATCGAGGTCCTACGGGAGGCTAAGGTAGATTATGTTGCATTGGCCGGGTTTATGCGAATCCTGAAAGATGGTTTGTTAGACGCATTTCCAAAACGCGTGATTAATATCCATCCCTCTTTGTTACCTTCATTTCCAGGATTGGAAAGTTGGAAACAAGCTCTGGATCACGGGGTGAAGGTGACGGGGTGCACTGTTCATTTTGTGGACGCAGGAGTGGATACAGGAAAGATCATTTCCCAAAAAGTGGTAGAAGTGTTGGATAACGATACACCCGCATCGCTACACGAGCGGATCCAAGTCGCGGAGCGAACAATTTATCCGCAAGTAATGAATGCATTGGGACGGGGTCTGTAAGGTTGAAAACTGATTATGACGAATAAGAAAAAACTCCGGTTCGGATTGCCGAAAGGGAGTCTCCAAGAAGCCACCATTGAAAAAATGGCGAAGGCAGGTTGGAACATTAAAGTGAGTAGCCGTTCCTACATCCCTTATGTGGACGATGAGGAATTGGAGATTCGACTGATCCGCGCCCAAGAGATTAGTCGGTATGTTGAGTTTGGCTATCTCGATTGCGGCATCACGGGGTTAGATTGGATTACCGAGAACAATTCCAAAGTTCACGAGGTCGGTGAATTTCTATTCAGCAAAGCGACCCGGCAACCTGCTCGATGGGTGTTGGCAGTGCCTGAGGAGTCACCGGTTCAATCCGTAAAGGATTTGAAAGGCAAACGGATCGCGACCGAAGTAGTACAATTAACGAAACGATATTTGCGCAGCCATGGAGTAAAAGCAGATGTGGAATTCTCGTGGGGTGCTACTGAGTTTAAAGCGCACGAATTAGTGGACGCGATTGTTGAATTGACGGAAACTGGTTCATCGCTGCGAGCCAACAATCTGCGTATCGTTGACACGCTCTTAGTCTCAACCCCTCGACTTATTGCGAATCGCGATTCTTGGAAGGATTCTTGGAAGAAACAGAAGGTGGAAACCCTGTCTTTATTGCTCAAAGGTGCACTTGAAGCCGAGTCAAAAGTGGGGTTAAAGATGAATATCGCAGAAAAAAATCTGGCAAATCTGTTGCAAAGTTTGCCAGCTTTGCGTAATCCAACCATTTCCGGCCTGAGTCAGTCGGGGTGGGTCGCCGTGGAAACGATCATCGACGAGCATGTGGTTCGGGAATTAATCCCGGCCTTGAAAGCTGCTGGCGCAGAGGGAATTATTGAATATCCACTCAACAAAGTGGTGTATTGACCGTAAGAAGTAATTGATATGGGTTCACTTAAGAAACGCCGTAAATCGAAGATTAACAAACATAAACGCCGCAAGCAATTGCGGGCGAATCGTCACAAAAAGCGTACGTGGCAAAAGTAGTCTCCCGCACCGTTTGGGGGGATTGTTAGATTTGAAGGGAGCATGCAGCTTCTTTGATAAGAGGCTGCATGCGAGCTATGAGAGGCAGTCTACTTTTAATGAGTCGATCCTCATCATCTTTCACGAGTCTGTTGTTGGCAGTGTTCGTTGTTTTGACGGGGTGTAAAAGTAGCCTCCGTCCGAGCGCGAACAAATCTGCTGCCAACTTTGAAACGTTGGCCCCTTCCGATCCAACTCCGTTGAGCGAAACGTTTACCCAATCGCTCGCACATTACGCAGCCGGGTTGAGTTTTGATCTTCGTGGTGAGTCCAAACTTGCCCTCGAAGAGTACGTTCTTTCGGCGATTGCAAATCCCGAATTCGAGCCGGTGGTTGTCGAATCATCGCGGCGGCTCCTCCGTGCCCGGGAATTTGATCGCGCCATCGATTTCATCTCCAAACGGTTGTCTCAGCCAGCCCCGCCGGAATCCCTCTATCCGATGCTTGGGTTAGCCTACGCCGCCGTAGGGAAGACTAATGAGGCGGTTTCGGCTTGTCAGTTAGCAGTGAAAAAAGCTCCGCTGAACCTAGCGGGCTACATCCAACTTTCCCAGCTTTACACTCAAGCGGGAAAAACCAACGCAGCATTGTCGGTGATCGATAATGCGGCTCGGCAACCATCCGTTGATCCGGCTTATTGGCTAGCGTTGACCGAGTTGCTAACCGGTTTTGAAAGCCAGAAGTCCATCACACCTCCAGAGGCGAAGATTCGGATTCTCTCGGCGACTGATAAGGCGATGGACCTGAAGCCGGAACATCCGGAGATGCGCCAAAGAATTGCGGACCTTTACTTCCGTTTCAGCCAGTTTGAAAAGGCAGAAGGGATCTATGAAGATTTGTGGAAGAAATACCCTGAGCACCTTCAAATTCGAGAGAAGCTCACAAACCTGTATCTTCGTTCGGGTAAGCAAAACAAAGCGGCAGAGCTCATTGAATCATTTCGACAGTCAAACCCTACTAATCCACAGGTTTATTACCTACTAGGAACATTGGCGTATGAAGCCAAAGACTATCAGAAAGCAGCAGACAACTATGCAACAGTTCTACGGCTCGACCCGGGCTTGGAGCAAGTTTACTACGATCTCTCTGGTTTGCTTATCACATTGAAGAGCCCCGGCGCGGCTCTGGACCTCCTCGAGAAGGCACGCGCAAAGTTTAAATTAAATTTCACACTCGAGTTTTATTCAGGAGTGGCCTTGGGACTTCTAGAAAAATTTCCAGAAGCATTGAACCATTTTACTTCGGCGGAAATCATTGCCAAGGCAAACGAGCCATCAAGACTCAATCATTTGTTTTATTACCAACTCGGTGGTGCCCACGAACGGGTGGGAAACATTCCAGACGCGGTGTCTAACCTCAAGAAAGCACTGTCCCTACAAACCGATTACGCCGATGCGCAAAATTACCTAGCTTACATGTGGGCGGAAAGGGGAGAGAATCTTGAGGAAGCTGAACAGTTGATTACTAAAGCACTGAAGTCGATACCGGATAACTCAGCGTTTCTTGATACTCTAGCTTGGGTTTTGCACCAGCAGGGAAATCATAGGGAGGCACTAAAACAGATCAAACTAGCGATTGCCAAGTCTCCCCAACCCGATGCCACACTCATTGAACACTTCGGTGATATTCATCTCGCGCTTAAGCAAACAGCCGAAGCTGCTAATGCTTGGCGCGAATCCCTGCGGATTCAGCCTAACGAAAAGGTAAGCAAAAAACTACAAAACCTCATTGGCATCGCTCGATAGTTGACGATATGCCTTACCAGTTCACGAAACATTACACATTGTCGGAAGCAGTTAGGTTATTACCAAAGCTGCGGGGTTGGCTTGATGAGCTGAGTAATTTGCGTGCAACAGAATTGGAAGCGGAAATTATCCTGAGCCGATTGCTGAGTAAATCTGATGATGTTGGAGGTGAAACTGTTAACCAGTCTCTGAGGAATTTAACGAGGATGAAGGCAATCCTTTCAGAGTTTCATCGTCGCGAGATCCAGATCAAAGATATCGATCGAGGACTTATAGATTTCCCAGCTTTTTACGAAGATCGCGAAGTGTTTTTCTGCTGGGAAAAAGAAGAACAAACCATCACGCATTGGCATGATATTGAGGCTGGTTTTGGCGGGCGACGACCTATTTGAGGGAGGGAAAAAATTCCCTTCATCGGAAAAAATGGGCCGTGGTATCACTAATCCGCAGTAATCGAACAGCATTTCACCCCTTTTTGCGAGCGGTTTACCCCAAGGTACATCCATTTTTTAAGGAAGGCATGCTTAATCACCACGAACCGAATGCACTCGAAATCTATGACTAAAACAAACTCAGTTCCTTCGATACTTGCAGGCCTAACTCTCACAACTCTCCTAGCCGCTACTCAAACCACACAAGCTCAAGGGTGTGTGGCGTCCCGTGGATCTGGAGGCGGAATGTTGCCCCATGGGGAGAGCACCTATCTCCAACCGAATAGTTGGGAGGCGTTCGTGGGCTATCGCTGGCTCTATTCCGACCGACATTTCGAGAGGGGTGTGGAACAAAAACATCGGCAGGCGAAAGGCGACGATGTTCGGAACGATTCTCATTTTTTTGATACAACCATTACCTATGGAATTTCCAAGCGGACCAGCCTGAGTTTAACTCTCCCATTCGTTTCCTCAGTGCGCTCTAGTATGTACGAGCATGGAGCCGTAGTTCAAGGTGGGGAGAGGGAGCGGCATGAGATGTCGGCCTCAGGATTGGCGGATATCCGTTTAGTTAGCTCGGTCTGGATCCTCGATCCTGAATCACATCCCAATGGGAATATTGCCTTAGGACTCGGGGTGAAAGCCCCCACCGGGGACTCAGCAGTAACCGACGTCAAATACAAAAACCCAAAGAGACTAAACTTGGATCCGAAAAAGGGACCGATAGTGATCCCTGACCCTTCCGCAAACTACAGCGAACTTGGTTTTGTGGACCAATCTATTCAACCAGGAGATGGAGGATGGGGGGTGATCCTTGAGGCGCAAGGTTTTCAAAAACTTTTCCATAACACTTCCGGATACCTGCAGATGTCCTACCTGATTACCCCAAAGGAGGTAAACGAAAAAACAATTAGTCCCACGGTGAAATTATTTGATTCGGTCGCAGATTCTTATCTGATTAGGAGTGGGTTGAGTTATTCGCTTTGGCCATCGAAAGGGTTGTCACTTAGCTTAGGTGCGAGAATGGAAGGTGTGCCATGGAATGATTGGATCGGCGGAAACCTAGGGAAACGCCGTCCAGGTTACGCGGTTTCAATCGAACCCGGGGTTAGTTGGATGTACAAGAAATTAGCCTTCAATCTGACTGTGCCGATCGCGATCGAACGCAACCGGATAGATCACTATGATGGAGCAACTGGTGCTCGGAAATCCGGTGACGCGGCATTCGCGGATTATACGGTCAACAGCAGCGTTTCTTATCGGTTCTAACCGAGATGATTTGTCCCACGGGGCGGAGGTGTGAAACCTCCGCCCTTTTTTAATTTATGGGAAGGCAACTGGGTTGTCTGTTGCCTTTATGTTTGGCTCAACCGTTGTTTCGGGGCATCAAAAAGCATCGAGTGAGCTTCGCTGAGGATCGGAGGGATCCTTGAGGCAAAAGGACTTCCCGTGATGGCGGCCTGCAAGTGATTCAAGTCTGCTTGTCCCATGTGTTCCCCCGGAAACCAGTGCTCGCCTTGTCCGAGTAGATTGTAACGCATCTTTCCCCAGTCAACTAGATCCAACGATTTCGCGTAGGTCCAGAGCCTTAAGATTTCCATGATGTTGACCTCACCCGGGACATCCACATAATGCGGCAATCCTTGGAACCAACGCGCACACCAATCGGCACCGAGGATCTCGTCCATCTCAGCGCGAATCCGTTGCTCGATTGATTGGATCGTTTCAGCCGCAACATCGTAGTTTGCCAACGCGGTCAAATGTGCATCGAAATCTGAAGGTTTGGCGGCACCAATACTCAGGGTATGAACCTGTGGTTTAGCGAGGCAGTAAAGATCGTTGAACGCCATCGGAGTCAATGGTTGGCAGAGATTCACGAGCTTTTGTGGAGGGGAGTAAAGTTTTCCGCCTTTGTCGTTCGGGCTAATGATGAAAACACCCATATCGTGCTGATGCGCAGCCTCGATCGCACGCCAGTTCAGGTCGTTGACGAAATACCAATGCAGATTTATATAATCAAACTCCCCCGATTCCACCGCTTCGAGGATAATATCGGTCGTTGCGTGGGTTGAAAAACCGATGAATCGCGCTCTGCCTTCTCGTTGTATTTTTCGAGCTTCGTCCAGACAACCCCCTTTTTTCAAAGTGTCGTGGAGGTGTTGTCGATTATTGATTCCGTGCATGGAGAGGAGTTCCACATGATCGAGTTGTAGGTAACTCATCGACTTCTCGAAAATCGTCCGAAACTCCCTTGCGTCGGGTTGGGGCATAACTTTCGTCTGCACGATTATTTTCTCGCGGGGGAGCTGCTTTAGAACAGGTCCGAGTTGCATCTCTGAAGACCCATAACCGCGGGCCGTTTCGATATGGTTAATCCCGAGTTCGACAGCCCGGTGGACGGTTGCTTCCAAGTTGGCTTGGTTTTCCTTGGGAACATCACCCCAATCGACATCCTGCCACTTGTGTTGGTAGCGCATCCCCCCGCACGAGAACACAGGCATCTGCAATTCGGTGCGGCCAAATCGACGGTATTTCATCAATGGACATTCTCCATTACCGCGCGATTTCTGCAAGATTTCAGAAAAATGAGTTAATTACCTAGCAGCCCAAAGATCGCTTTGGCTGCACGCTTCGAAGCACCCGGTGCGCCGAGAGTTTCGACTGTTTGTGCTAATTGCTGCTGAGTTTGTTCCCGGTATGGATGGTCGTCTAAAAACCGATTTACTGCGGAACTCAAATTCTGAGGAGTCGCCTCATTTTGAATGAATTCAGGAAAAACCAATGCGTTGGCCAGCAGATTGGGCATGGCTAGGTATTTCACTTTTATAAACCGCCTTCCAAACCAATGGGTGCTCCATGAAGTTTTATACAGAACTACCGTTGGAACTCGAAACCAAGCGCATTCCATTGTGACGGTTCCCGATGCCGCGATGGCCACGTCTGCAGTTTGCAATGCTTCTGCCAATCCGCCGATCTGCAGGCGGACCATTGGGAGATTAGCGATCAACTGTTTGGTAATCTCTGCGAGTCGATCATTCACCAAAACAAGAGTGGCGGTTATTTGGCGTTCTTCCGAAAGCTGCTTGATTGTGGAAAGTAAGACCGGCAGATGTTGAGTCAGCTCTCGTCGTCGAGAACCGGGGAGAAGAACAATCCGAGATGGATCAGTTCGTTCTGGTTTTGATTCGCTTGGATTTGGAAACCGATCCACGAGGGGATGCCCGACAAATTCCACTTTAAAATCCGGCACTCTCTGAGCATACCAAGCTTTCTCGAATGGAAAAATCGTGAGCATCAAATCGATATCCTTCGCGATTTGATAGACCCTTGATTCGTGCCACGCCCAGATCTGTGGAGAGACGTAATAAATAAGTTTTGGGTTCCAATCTTTGCTACACAAGGTTCTTAATCGGTGACGTAAGGCTTTCGCAAATCGCAGGTTGAATCCCGGATAATCAATGAGGATGATGGCCCTAGGGCGACGATTCTCCGCTAAGTTCAACAATTGATCGAAGAAGCCCTTGAATTTACCGTAGTTCCTTAACACTTCCACGATTCCCACAACAGCGTGGGCGGCGAGATCCAATGTCAAATCCACGCCTGCTTCTGCCATCTTGGGGCCGCCTGCACCAAAAAGCACTGGAGCCTCGATGCCGTTTGATTTCGCGTCAGCGAGTAGGGCTGCGGTTAGCTCGGCGCCCAAAGTATCCCCAGAGGCCTCACCGACGATGAACATGATCCCACCTGTGTTCAAAGGCGGGGGAGGATGGCGTTCGCGGTTTGGATTTGTTTTGTAATCTCGAATGCGAGATCCAGAGCCTGTTTGGCCGCTTCTCCCGAGACAACAGGAACGTTACGAGCCTCAACGCAAGAGATAAACGACTCTAGCTCCAACTTCAGCGGCTCATCCTTGTTGATCGGAACCGGCTCCCGAACGATGCGTTTACCGGCGAATTCCGAAACAATGGTTGAATCTTTTGCTGCAAGTAATTTTTTGAACAAGGAGCTCTCCTCTTCGCCATCTTTGGCGATACGATAAATGAACCCTTCTTGCGCTCTATAATCTAACGAAACATAGCTCGTGGTGGATCCGCCGGAGAATACGCGAATTTTGCGAAGGCGTTCGGGAGAAATCCGGCTAGCAGTAAGATTGGCCACGCAACCGTTCCCAAATCTGAGTCTCGCATTCGCAATATCCTCGGTGTTACTCAACACGGGGATCCCCACAGCATCTACAGCGACCACAGGAGATTTTACGAAAGCCAACACAACATCCAGATCGTGGATCATCAAATCAAGGACCACTCCAATATCTGTCGATCGTGCGGGATAAGGAGAGAGTCGGTGTGCTTCGATGAACCGTGGATGAGTCGCAACGGTTTCTAGGTAGGTAAAAACAGGGTTAAAACGTTCCACGTGGCCGACTTGTAGGACACAGCCGGTCGAATGAGCTAATTCTACCAACTCCGAAGCTTGCGCTGCCGAATCGGTCATCGGTTTTTCAACAAGAAGATGTTTGCCTTTCAACAACAGCTCTTTGGCTAAGGCAAAGTGTGTCACCGTTGGGGTCACAATGCTAAAAGCTTGAGCAGCTTCTGCGGCCTCAAGCACCGAAGTAAAAGATCGAACTCGGTATTTCTCGGCAATTTTTTTAGCCGCGTCGGGGGATGCATCATAGACCCCCGCAAAATCAATGCGACCTTGCTTGGCTAAGTCAGCGTAAAGGCGGACGTGTTCTTTCCCGAGAGACCCTGTCCCGAGCACCGCGACCTTGATCGGTGAATTCACTAACATTGTTTCTACACTAACGCTTTGGGGCGTTAAAACTGAAGTTCCAAATTGGATTTGTTCGACTCCATACCCCGGATCACGACACGCTTTGAGGATAAGAATCGAGGGGAATCCTCAAAAACTTTACTACTGTAAACAAACCGTTGACGGTCATGGGGGGTATCCCTAGATTTTCTCGTGGTTTACGCCAAAGAACGAACGATTTGATGCAATTTTCGGAATGAGTACGACGACAACGCCGGTAAAAATGACCAAAGGCCTCGAGGGGGTGGT